>DATENS010000314.1:0-24632 GCA_035274925.1 Pyrinomonadaceae bacterium
GCGAAACGTGGGTTTTCGTGTCCGAAGAGTGGGCCGGTTGCTGGTGACCTCAGCCCGGCGGCCAGGTCATCTCGCGGCCACCGAGAACGTGCAGGTGAAGATGGAAAACTGATTGCCCGGCCCCGCTGCCGGTGTTCACTACCGTGCGATAACCGCCTTCGCTCAATCCATGGTCATTCGCCACGCGCGCTGAAACCCGCAGCAGGTGGCCCAACAACAATTCGTCTTTTTGTCCCGCATCATCCAGGGATTCCAGATGCTCGCGCGGAATCACCAAAACGTGTGTCGGGGCCTGGGGATTAATGTCGCGAATTACCACGCACCGGTTGTCCTGATAGACAACGTCCGCGGCGGCGCTGCCGGCAAGAATCTTACAAAAAAGGCAATCAGTCTCACTCATGGGCGCATGATAGCACAGAGTTTTGAGTTAGATCAGGCAGCGGCTATTCCCTCTTCGGACGATAATGGAGAAGTTACGGATTCGCGCACGCGCTCGATGTCGGCGCCTACCGCTTTCAGTTTGGTTTCGATTTTCTCGTACCCGCGATCGATGTGATAGACGCGGTCGATAGTCGTCTCGCCTTCTGCAATCAGTCCCGCCAACACCAGCGAGGCCGAGGCGCGCAGGTCCGAAGCCTGCACGCGCGCGCCGATCAAGTTGGTTGGCCCACTGACGATCGCCTTGTCATGGCCGATCTGGATGCGCGCGCCCATGCGCTGCAATTCAGAAGCGTGCATGAAACGATTCTCGAAGATAGTCTCGGTGATTTCCGAGTCGCCATCAGCCTGCGTCATCAAAGTCATATACTGCGCCTGCATGTCCGTGGGAAAACTTGGATACACCTCGGTTTGCAGATCGGCGGCTTTCAAGGGCGAGGGGCCACAACGAACGTGCAGCGTGCTTTGATTGATTTCTTCGATCTCGACGCCGACGTCGCGCAGTTTGGCGATGATGCGGTTGCAATGTTCGGGATTGCAGTCACGAATTTCCAGCTCGCCTTTGGTGATCGCGCCCGCCACAATGAATGTTCCGGTTTCGATTCGATCAGGAATGATGGTGTGCTGCGCCGCGCCGAGAGCTTCCACGCCGTCTATTTCGATCGTCGGAGTGCCCGCGCCGCGGACGCGCGCGCCCATTTTGTTGAGCAGCTCGGCGAGGTCCTTTACTTCCGGCTCGCGCGCCGCGTTATGAATCGTGGTGCGGCCTCGGGCCAGGGTCCCGGCCATCATCAGGTTTTCAGTGCCCGTTACCGAAACTTTTTCGAAAGAGACTTCGGCGCCCACCAATCCATCAGCCGGCGCGCGCGCCACCACGTCGCCTGCTTCGAGAAAAACTTCCGCGCCAAGTTTGCTGAATCCGGCAAGATGAAGATCGATCGGACGCGCGCCGATCGCACAGCCGCCAGGCAGCGACACTCGGGCTTTGCCGAATCGCGCCAGTAACGGACCGAGCGCCAGCACCGACGCCCGCATGGTCTTTACCAACTCGTACGGCGCGGTCATCAGTTCGACATTGGCGGCGGAGATTTTGTGAGTGCGCAACTCAGGTGTCAGCACGTGACCGCCGATGTCTTCCAGCAACCGGCGCATGGTGATGATGTCGCGAACGTAGGGAATGTTGTGAAGCGTGATCGTTTCGGCGGTAAGGATGGCGGCAGCCATGCACGGCAACGCCGAGTTTTTGGCGCCGCTAATTGCCACCCGGCCCTTGAGCGCCGTGCCGCCGCGAATGCGAAACTTATCCACGGAATGAGAGTAATTGAAATCTTTAGCTTCGGCCAGCGGTAACCATCGGCCGGTAACATAAAACAATGCCGCCGAGGAAGGCTGCCGCGCCAAGCAGGGCCGGGGCAAGATGGATCAGGTCGACATAGCCGACGGCGGGATGTACTCCGATGGCCGAAGCAAAGCCGACGACGCCGGAGAACAAAAGCACCTGCCACAGACTCTTCATCGGCTTTGCACACCAAACAGAAAAGAGGACAACGATGCCGGTCGTGCAGATCGCCCCGCCAAATCCGGCTCGGTCGTGTGCTATTAGCGGGACCAGGCGCGGACTAACTGCCTGAATCTTGTCAGCCGCTATGCCAATGAAGCTCAGGTCCTGTGACACGAAAACGCTGGTCATCCCCACAATCATGACGGTGAAGCCGCCAGCGATCATTCCGCCCGCCGTGCCGAGCAACAACAGACGCCCGATGCCGAAGGTGGAAGCCCATCGCACCTTTGTCCCGGACTTGAAAAGTGAAAACCGTCGCGAGCCGGGCTCCAGAAGACTGAAGGACTTGATCAAGCCGGCGATGAAAAATGGAATGAGCGCCAACGTGCCGACGCCGTGCCAACTGTCGAGATAGCCGTAGCCCAGATAGGCAAGAAAACTTCCAAATCCGCTAATCCCACTGATCACAAATAGCCACCACGCCCAGGATTCGCGATTGCGAAGAGGAAACTCTGCCAGCCAGATATAAAGCGAGCCGATGGCAATCAGGGCCCCTCCGAACGAGACTCGATCATGAAACATGAAGTACACGATGCGGCAGTCCTGGATTTCACAAAGCTGTTCGGCGGTCATGCCGAGAAATTGGACGTCGTGAGGGAGAAAATGGCGCGAGATCGAAATGAATACGGCAAATGCTCCCGCCAGCACCAAACAAAGCCCGGTAAAGATCAGCAACGGACGGCCATCGCCGATCAACGCCTCGAGCATTCCTCGATTATTGTCGTGCGGGTTCATTCAAGATCATTTCCGCAACTGTCGCGGGTGTGTCCGTTTCGCTAATTGTCATGCGGCGGTCCGTGAGTGCGTAGTCCGAGATTCGCGATGAATACCGGGCCTCGGCCGTTTTCCTGTCCGGCGCCAGGGGGCGAACGTCGTTGCCGGTCATGATTCGTTGCCAGCACAATTCGAACGGTGCATCCAGCCACACAGTCTGACATTCGTGCAGCGCGACGAGTGTTCGATTCGCATCGACTGTCCACGTGCCGCCACCGAGCGCAATCACCTGAAACTCAGTCTGCCTGAGAACCGCGTCGAGCGCTCGCGTTTCGACGGCACGAAACGCCGGCTCGCCGTCCTGCTGAATAATCTCAGCGGGAGAGCGCCCGGACGTTTCCGTGATGAACGTATCCAGGTCGACGTATTTACAATTGAGCCGGCGCGCGAGAGCCTGGGCGACGGACGTCTTGCCGCAACCCATGAAACCAACCAGCACAATGCGACGCGTCTTCATCTTTCAGTGACAAAATCCAATGACTCGAAGAATTCCGGAAAGGACACCGCGACACATTCGGGATTCTTAATCTCGGTTTCCCCTTCAGCGATCAATCCTGCCACCGTGAAAGCCATCGCGATGCGATGGTCGCCGTGCGGATCGATCGAGGCTCCCTGCAAACGTGCCGGTCCGGAAACGCGCAGGCCGTCATCAAACTCTTCAACTGCAGCGCCCATCGCCCGGAGGCCGGCGACTGTCGAGGCGATCCGATCGGACTCTTTGATACGCAGCTCCCGTGCGTCGCGGATTTCCACTCCACCCTCAATTTGTGAACCGGCGATGGCGAGTAACGGAATCTCATCTATCAAGGCGGGTACGGACGTGCCGTTTATGATTTGTGGATTTTGCGGCAGTTGAGTCGCACGCATTCCATTGGACCGAATAGTGCCAACCGGTTCGTAATTGTTCGGGACCGCTTCTTCGGCGTTTACGGCGAGGCCGAAAAGGTTTAGCTGTTTCAAGAAGCGGATCCGATGAGGATTCAACCCCACGTTCGCGATTTCCAACTCCGAGCCTTCGAGCAGCAAGGCCGCCGCTACAAAGTAAGCTGCTGAAGAAACATCACCCGGGATTTCCACGTCGCGAGCCATGAATTCTTTGCCCGGCGACACGGTGACAGAAACCTCGTTTTCATGTCGCGCCTCTCCAGTTGTGACGGCGACGCCGAACCATCGCATCATGCGCTCGGTGTGGTCCCGGGTTGGCACTTCTTCACTCACAGTAGTCGGTCCGCCGGCATAGAGACCTGCCAGAAGAATGCACGACTTCACCTGGGCGCTGGCCAGGAGCAGCTCATACTGAATAGCTTGCAGGGATTTGCGACCGCGAATGGTGAGTGGGGCATGACCGTCCTGCGCGTCGATCTCTGCTCCCATCATTTGCAGCGGCTCGATAATGCGCGCCATGGGACGCGCACGCAGCGATGCGTCACCGGTCAACGAAGTGCTGAAGTCCTGACCGGCGAGAATTCCCGCCAGCAGCCGCATGGTCGTGCCACTGTTACCGCAATCAAGCGGCGTCGACACTGAGCGCAAACCATTCAGCCCAGCGCCCTCGACTGTGATCTCGTGGCGCTCGCGTTCAATCGAAACGCCCAGTTCCGCGAGGCATCGCAAAGTCGCCGCACAGTCCGCGCTCGTCGAAAAGTTTTTGAGCCGTGAAGTTCCCCGCGCGAGAGCGGCAATCATCGCCGCGCGATGCGAAATCGATTTGTCGCCGGGCATTTCGAGCCGGCCGCGAATTCGTCTGGCGGGACGGATAATCACGAGCGAATCTTAACCTAATGTTCCCCAGGCTTCAGCTTTCTCGCAATTATGAGTGCGAATGAACGGCTGAGAATTAGCGGACATTCTTGACACGCGGCCAGCGCGCATGTTACACGTCCGTCTTCCGTTTGCTTTTGGGATCGTCAGCAGCCAGACCGCAATTCCCCTGCGAAAGAGGCCGCGCCTTTTGTGACCGATCAAACGACTCGACTCGTTTTGCCCAGCCACATTGAGGCTGTCGCGGACGCGGCCGCCGCAGCGTCAGAGTTTGCGCGCACTTGTGGCCTGGCCGACGATGCAGCTTTTGGAATTGATATGGCGGTCCGCGAGGCAATAACCAACGCGATCGTCCATGGAAACAAAGAAGACGACTCGAAAAAAGTTGAACTGACCTTAAACTGTTCGCAAAATGCAGTCGAAATCGAGGTGAAAGATCAGGGCGAGGGCTTTGATCCCGGCAGCGTTCCCGACCCAACGGCGCCGGAAAACATTCTGAAGACTTCGGGACGCGGCAACTTCCTTATTCGCAATCTGATGGACGAGGTCGACTGGTCAAAGCGAGCCGACGGCGGCACGACAGTGAGAATGGTCAAGCGATTTTAAAAAATTCCTGGAGGAGAATCCTGAATCATGGCAGAACTTACCATCCGCGAACGACAGGCCGGCGATGTGACCGTACTGGATATGGACGGTCGCATTACGATTGGTGAAGGCAGCGTCGCTTTGCGCAGCGCGGTGCGTCGCTTGTTAGAAGAAGGAAAGAAGAAGATTCTGCTGAATCTGGCGGGGGTCGGCTATATCGATTCGAGCGGCATCGGCGAACTGGTTTCGAGCTATACCGCAATTAATAAGGAGGGCGGGCAGCTCAAACTGCTCAGCCTGACGCAAAAGCTTCAGGATCTGCTCACGATTACCAAGCTGCTCACCGTCTTTGACTCATACGACACCGAAGAGGAAGCACTCAGCAACTTCAAGTGAACAGCCGGCGTGAAGCTGTCGTATTCTTAATCGACACGAAAGAGGGAGGTTGGCATGGCTCAACTAAACATTAATCAACGCCAGGCGGGAGATGTAACAGTTCTCGACATGGATGGCGAGGTTCGTATCGGCGATAGCAGCACTGCGCTGCGCAGTTCGATCCGCAGTCTGGTCGCGGACGGCAATAAGAAGATTCTGCTGAATCTGGCGGGGGTCAAGTACATCGACTCGAGCGGTATCGGCGAGCTCATTGCCAACTACACCACCGTCGGGCGAGGCGGTGGCCAGCTGAAACTTTTGAATCTCACAGACAAAGTCCAGGACCTGCTGGTCATTACCAAGCTGCTCACCGTCTTTGACGTTTACGACAACGAAGCCGAGGCGCTTGGCAGTTTCAAGTGACCGCGCGGCGTGCAGCTATTGCAGCAGAGTTTTTGACGTGATTTAGTTCAATTCCGAAACGGCCCAGTTTTTCGCTGGGCCGTTTGCATGTCTTCGATTAAGTTCCTGCTATTATTCGGGACCAATGAGCCGGAAGAGATTCGACAAAGCGGCGGGCAAAGCAATCGCCGAGGCGGTCCGCGGAATCGAAAAGCAGACCGATGCTGAAGTAGTGGTGGTCGTGCGCGGGCGGTCCGGATCTTATCGGCAGGCGGATTATCTTTGCGGCGCAATCCTGGCTTTTATTGGTCTGGTGTTTGTGCTCTTCTTGCCCTTCGACTTTCATACCTATTGGGTCCCATTTGATGTTATCGCGCTGTTTTTGATCGGGGCCTTCATCTGCTCACGCACCCCCACTCTCCGCCGGCTGCTGACGACGAAGAAATTTCGCGCGCACGCGGTGCGGACCGGCGCGGCCGCCATGTTTTACGAAGCCGGAATTGCCAACACATCCGCCGAAAACGGCTTGCTCATTTATTTATCGCTGCTCGAACGCCGTTTGGAAATCATTGCCGACCGCGGAATCCTGAAAGCAATTCCCGCCCTTGAGTGGAATACGCATACTTTTGACTTGAAACGGATCGCGCCCCGCAGCGATCCGGATGAGCTCATTCAATCTCTTCAGAGTCTTGGCAGTGTACTGGCGGAACACATGCCCCCGCGCGGAGAGAATCCCAACGAATTGATGGACGGGCCGCGCATCGAACTCAAATGAAGCATTTCCGATTGTCCATTGCCACTTGCCGATTGCTCGGACGCTTCATTTGGGTTGGGGTCGCGTTGTTTGGCGTCGTGTTTTTGGCGACCGAGACGCTGGCGCGCGTGGGTGGCGGCCAGGGCTACGGAGGCGGGGGCGGCAGTGGCGGAGGCGGTGACGGCGGCGGTCTGGGCGCGCTGATCTATCTTTTATTCCGCTTCCTGCTCTGGCTGACTATTGAACATCCGGCGATCGGTATTCCGCTGGACATCATCGTCATCGCGGCGGTCATCTACTATTTCTCGCGACGGTCGAAGAAGCCGGTGCCGTCCTCGTCATCACCGGTCCTCGGTCTGGATCTGGGTCCGGGGCGCGCTTCCCAACTAGGCATCACGCAGGCGTTCAACCAACTGCGACGCTTTGATCCGAATTTCTCGGAAATTATTTTCACGGACTTTTGTTACGCGCTCTATGGCCGCGCGCATGAAGCACGCGGACGGGGCCGAGGGGCGCTCGATGAGCTCTCGCCTTATCTGAGTGCCGGCGCGCGCGCCTCGCTGTTGCATCTGAATGCGCCGAATCTCAAGGCCGTCCAGGGAATCATTGTGGGGTCGATGCAGGTGACGAACGTGACCGGATTAGCGACCCCGAAAGTTGAAATCAGTATCGAGTTCGAAGCGAATTACACCGAGTTCACTCCGCGCGAAGGTGATCCGCGCGGCGAGATGAGCTACTACGTTCGCGAGCGCTGGGAACTGGAACGAAAACGCGATGTGTTATCGCCGCCACCTGAGCAGGCGACCGCGCTTCATTGTCCGCGTTGTGGCGCGCCGTTGCAGAAAGATACGACGGGGGCGTGCGCGTTTTGCGCGACGCGGATCGAAAGCGGAGAGTTTCAGTGGTATGTCCGGCGCAGCATCACACTTAGTCGCGAGGCGCGCGGACCCTTGCTCACATCCAACGTGCCCGAAGTGGGCACCGAATATCCGTCGGTGGTGCAACCCAACTTTGAGGCGGTGCGCGCAGGTTTCGAGCAGAACAACCCCGGGTTCGGCTGGGCAGATTTTCAGGGACGCGCCCGGATGATTTTCAATGAACTGCAGGAAGCGTGGTCTTCATTGAATTGGGAACGCGCGCGCCCACACGAAACAGACAACATTTTCCAGATGCACCGCTACTGGATCGAAGCTTACAAAGCCCAGAAACTTCGCAACGTCCTCGCCCATTATGAAATCAGAAGGATGCAACCGGTAAAGATCAAACAGGACGCTTTTTACCAGGCCATCACCCTCAGAATCTTTGCGCAGGGCTATGACTACACAGAGGATCAGAACGGCCGGGTGGTCGCGGGATCAAAGTCGAGCCTGCGCCAGTGGAGCGAATACTGGACCTTTGTTCGTAATAGCAAAGCGAAGCCTGCCGCCGCGCGCGCCGACCTCAATTGCCCAAATTGCGGGGCGCCGCTGAAAGTGAGCGCGACGGGGATTTGTGAGTTTTGCGGAGGAAAAATCACTTCCGGAGAATTCGATTGGGTGCTTTCAAAGATCGAGCAGGATGAAAGCTACGGTGGTTAGTGGCTGGTATGAGGGGCTGCCACCTTTCTGGTTCGACGAGAATCTGGCAGCTTGTACGTAACCACATAGGACCTCTGGCCCGGTGTTTGCTCAGCGGAATCACATGTACCTGCCAAAGCCTTGACGCTGCGCAACGGCCCTTGCTAGACTCCAGTCAGTTCACGGACAACTCGGTTCTAGAACACCCGATCGGTTTTCAGTCTCGCACACGTATTTTTGTCTTAAGCCGCGCAATGCGTCTTACCTGATCGTCAAAACTCGGAGGTGTTAAGGTGGGCTTCAAGGTCGGCCAGAAGGTTGTTTACCCTAATCACGGTATCGGCACAATCGAACAAATTGAGCAGAAGCAAATCGGAGCAGTCGCGCTTCCGTTCTACACATTGAGACTTGCCGCCACCAATTCCCTCGTACTCGTGCCGGTTTCCAACGCTTCCGAAGTTGGGCTGCGACGGCCAATAACTTCAGCTGAGTGCGATTCACTTTTCAAAGCATTGGGCGCCGATTTTGTGACGCCTCCCCACGACTGGAAAGATCGCTTCAAAGACTTTTCCGAAAAGATGCGCACGGGAAATATTTTTGAAGTGGCTGAGGTGCTCAAGCATCTGAACTATCTCAGTCACAATAAACCCCTCTCGTTCCGCGAGCAGCGCATGCTGGAACGTTCCCGTTACCTCGTCATTTCGGAATTGGCGTCTGTTTGCCGTCAACCCGAATGCAGCATCGAACCGCGCGTCGACGAGGCCCTGGCGAATGCGTGCACGCGTCACGATCGAAAGCTGGCAGGTAATGGCCGCGTTCGCGTGGCCGTGGCCGGCGCTCACTAACGCCTTACGCCCCTAAGCTCCGGCAATTCAAACCCTCTTTGGCGAGCACGCTGTGTAACGTACATGGCGTGCCCGACCTGTCATGGTATGATGTCCCAAAAGTTCAGGTTTGCGCATAGTAATGGATGATCCCGCTAGTAATATCCTCGCCGTGTTGACTGCTGACGCCGCGCCGTCAAGCTTCTTTGGAATTGCAGTCAAACTCGCCGCGGTCGTTTTCTTTCTACTCATAAACGCATTTTTTGTCGGCGCTGAGTTCGCGCTGATCGCCGTGCGACGCACGCGCCTGGAAGCGCGCGCCGCCGCCGGCAGCAGCCGGGCCGCTTCAGCGTTGCGCCTGCTCGAAGATCCGACGCTCTTCATCAACGCGTCGCAACTGGGAATTACCATTGCCTCGTTGGTGCTCGGCGCGCTCGGCGAGCCGGCCTTCGCGGCTTTGATCGAACCGCTGGCCGTGCGCATCACGCCACAACCGCAGGCCGCTTACATTGCGCACCTCACAGCCATCGTGATCGCGTTGGCCTTGATGACCTTTCTGCACATGGTGCTGGGCGAACTGCTGCCAAAAATGATCGCTCTCGAGCGTGCCGAATGGCTGGCGTTGTTTTCATCCCGGCCGCTGGAGATTTTTTCCCGGCTGTTTCGCGCGCCGCTTTGGATTTTCAACAAGACCGGCGCCGGCCTGGCGCGGGTCTTCGGGTTGAAAGAGTCGCTGCACCATTCGGCGATTTACAATGAAGAAGAGTTGCGCCAGTTGGTCGATATCTCGCGCGAGAGCGGCCACCTGCGCGCCGAAGAACGGCGGCTGATTCATAAGGTATTTGAGTTTTCCGATACCCATGTCCGGGAAGCTATGGTCCCGCGCACTGAGATTGCCGCGATCTCAGTCAATTGCTCGCTCCAGGACATACGTGACGCTTTCGAACAGCACGGATACTCGCGTTTGCCGGTCTATGACAAATCGCTGGACAATGTTGTCGGGTTCATTCACAGCAAGGACCTGATGCCATACATCCTCAAGCCTGAGGATTTTCGTCTCGAATACGTGCTCAAACCGCCGATGTACATTGTGGACACGGCGCGGCTCGACGACGTGCTGCGTCAAATGCAGAAGGCGAAATCACACTTCGGATTTGTAGTGGACGAGCACGGCGGTGTGGAAGGCATCATCACCCTCGAAGACCTGCTGGAAGAGATCGTCGGCGATATCTCAGACGAGCATGATGAAGAAGTAAACGAGCAAATCACGTCGATTGACGCACGCACGTACGTTCTGGACGGCGCGCTGGCCGTGCGCGATCTCAATCGGCGCCTGAAAACTACGCTGCCCGAGTCTGAAGCCTATATCACCATTGGCGGCTTTCTCATGACCGAAGCCGGCCATGTGTTGCAGCCCGGAGAATTGATCGAGCACGACGGGCTGCGCTTTCATGTCGAAAAAGTCGAGCGGAGGCGTTTGCTGAGTGTGCGTTTGGTAATGCCTGAGCGGCCTGAGGAAGTTAAGCCGGAAAGCGCTGGTGGAGCTCTAAGCGCGGCGTCGTCAGATCATTAGGCCGAGGCGACAAACAGGTTGCTGCTGAACTGCTTCTTTTCATCCGTCCACGTCTGGCTCAAATCAAATCCACTTTGGCGCGCCATCGCAGACAATTCATCCAGATCGTACTTGTACGCATTCTCCATGTGAATCCGCTCGCCCACCTCGAGCGTAAATGACACGTTCAAGTCCGGAATCGTCACCGACTGTTTGCGCAAGCTTTCCAGATAAACATCGATCCGGCCCACTGTCTCATCGTAAATCGACACCAGTTCAAAGCCTCGCAAATCGAAGTTCGCGCCGAACTCACGGTTGATGCGCGCGAGCACGTTGAGAATGAACGCACGAGTGACTCCCAGCGAATCGTTGTAAGCAGCTTCGAGCGTTTGCCGATCTTTTTTCAGATCTGCGCCCAACAACAGCGCGTCTCCGGTGCGCACCACCTTACGGATGGCGCGCAGAAAGTCGGCGGCGGCCTGCTTCTCGAAATTTCCGATGTTTGAACCAAGGAACAGGACCAGTGCCGGTCCCGCTTCAGGCGGTTTGAGCGCTGCGAGCCCGTCAAAGTAATCAGCCGCGTAAGCGTCGATCTGCAGAGCCGGATACATCTGCAGCAATGCGCGCGAGCTCTCCTGCAATGCCGAGGCGGAAATATCGATCGGTACGAACAGCAGCGTCGGTTGATTGCGTAACAGGGCCTCAATGACCTTTTGTGTTTTTTCGGCGCTGCCGCTTCCCAGTTCGATCAGCGTCTGGCAGTCCGGAAGGAATTTGACCACTTCGTCAGCATGACGCGAGAGGATTTCGCCTTCGGCTCGTGTCAGGTAGTACTCCGAAGTCTGGCAGATCGCTTCGAATAGTTTTGAGCCCAGCGCGTCATAAAGATACTTCGGAAACAGTTGTTTGGGGTTTGCCGACAGCCCGTCGCGAACATCGCGCGCGAAGGTGGTTTGACCCTCGTGCTTTGTCAGGTCGTGAATTACAAAGCGTTCGGTTGATTCGCGTGGTTGCGACTGTGACATCGATTCCCTGGTGCCCGACGGCGGAAGCAAGCGTTGGCGGATGGTTCGCTGCGAGCTGAGGCTTTTCTGGGTGCTTATTCGGAGGCGAATTATACGCGTCGAAGGCGGGAATCAAAAGAGCAGCGGGCAAGGCTCAGAATATTATCGAAGTTAATCTAATCGTTGAGTTTGAGCGCGGCATACCTAACTCACCACGAACATTATGGTGTCTTGCCTACTTGGTGGCTTTCTGATGCGCCGTTGGCACACCCAGCTGCGAGAGACATCGCACTCGCTCTTCAACCGAAAGATCCGGCTTCAGCTTGTACTGCGGCAGGCGGATAGCTTCCGTGGCAGCGGGATAGAATTGCACGACCTTCTGTGTATCACCTTCGATGACGGTAAGCTTTGTCAGCCGATTAGGATCGCCCCAGACAAAGCCACCGCTCACCCATTTCTGTCCATCACGCAACCCAGCTCGGTAAGCATTGCTGTTTGGTACAACCCCCGATATGCCACGACTCTTAGCGAATGTCTCGACGTCGAATCCCATATCCCATGGATGATAATTGAGGACTTCCGCAATGGCGCACAGGCCAAAGAAATTTTCTGCGGGCACGAGTTCGCCGCGGTCTATGTACTTTTCTATGTCACTGGCTCCTTTTTCGCCCAGGTAAGGCCGCAAGGCATCGGCAATCCTTTTATGAGAGAGGCTGACGCCTCTTGTTTTGGCCGACTTCAGCAGACTGCGCATCACGTCGTCCAATGAACTCTTGTTATTTGTTCTCGAGCGAATGGCGTTATCCCAGTAATGCGCCAGCATTGCGCCCCGCTTGTAGAAGAGGCGGTCCACTTCATAGCTGGTCTGTCGTTTTCGAACCATTTCTGCCGCGGTGAGCAAACGGATGGGAGAGGTGTAATACTCTTTTGTCAGAGAGTTGTATCCTGCTAAATAGTCCTCGAGCGAGATTAAACCGGCACGTAGCAAGAGCACGGAAGCGTAGTAGTCAGTGAAGCCTTCGCTGAACCAATACAAACGCTCGTCTTCGACGCCGCCGATTACCTCGAAGGCGCCGAGTCGCTGAGGGTTCCAGGCGTGGAACAGCTCGTGCGCGAGCGTGCGCCGGTGTTCGGCCAGGGTAGTCAAATCCTTAGACAGGTAGAGAGAGAAACTGTTGGTTCTGCCTTCCCCCGCGTGGATACGCACCGACTCATCTGTCGGCAACAAAACCACATAGTAATGAGGAAAATCATGGGAGTTCCACAAGTCTCGCGTGAATTGCATAAGCTGCTTGACGGTATCGTTGAACTCCTCGTCAGAAAAACCAAAGCTGCCGCGGGTGACTGCGTAAACAGGTTGCCTGTTCACCATAAACCGTTTGATCCGGTACTCGCCGGCCAGGAACGTACCACGGCGGAAGTCATTCAGAGTGACGTTAACCTTTTGTCGCGGCTGGCCTGCTCCGAAACTGTTGATGAGCGCCCAGCCCTCAGGGATATTCTTCCAGTGAAGGCTTAGTTGTAATGGAGTGCTCTCAGGCATGTCCGGATAGATCCACAACGCCTGGCCCATCACGTAGAAGTAGCTGGAACGCAAGACCGGATGATGGTATACAGCCCTCGTCAGCGGTGTGCCGGGCGGCTGGCTTACGACCTCATAAGTCAGGGATATCCGTTGGTTGGGCCGGTGATGCACGATCTTGACGTGCGGTTCGTTGGTGTCCTCAATCTTAATATCTTCTGACAACGACCTTAGGTTTCTGATTGCTTTGTAAAGGTCAACTCCACTGGACCATTTTAAAGGCAACAACAGTCGGGAATTTCCCGACGAATCTCCCTTAAAAGTTAAACTAACATGCAGTCGGGCAAGCTCGCCCTCGACAATCGGTTCGATGCTATAGGCAAGTTCATGAACCCTGGGTTGTTTATTCGGTGCTGGCGCAGGCTGGGCGGAAGCAGCGTATTGGGGCGGTATTGTAGCGGCGAGCAAAATCACAGCCAAGGCCAAATTCCCTGGAGCAATTCTTCGCTTCATACTGGACAAGCTATAGACCTTGCCGCCGATCCATCATCAGAAGTAGCAGTTAGTCGCGATGACTGGGCGAGTTCTATGTTAGAGCTAGCCCAGTCATCGCCTGTACCTTACAGGCGAGTATGAATTTATCGTTGCCCAACGCTTTCTTCGTTCAGATAATTACCACTCCTCGCCGGAAAACGCGCGGGGTTTTGGGGACCACGACGTTGATAGCCGGAACTACCGGCACCGAAATCTGCGGCACCGTGATCTGCGGCACGTAAATTTGCGGCACCTGAACGTTGACTGCCGGCACTACAGGTATTTCAATCCGCGGAACCACGATAGTGCGCGTGTCAGCCGATCCGCCGGAAGACTGCGGAGGTTTTTCCGGAGTGACGGTGACGCTGCGCGTGTTACGGTCGCGCACGACGGTGAGCGTGACTGAGCCTTCCTGCTTCTTGTTGATTACCCGCGAAACATCGCCCGGCGAGTCCACTTTTTCTCCGTCGACCGCAGTAATGATGTCGCCGGCTTTCAGCCCTGCTTTCGCGGCCGGACTGTTTTCAGTAACCGAGGTGATCAAAATGCCCTCAGTAACTCCGAAATACTCTGCCAACTGTTTCGAGAGAGGTTGAGTACTGACGCCGATGCGCCGGTGGGAGCTCCATGTAAAGGTCCAGGTTCCGTCTTTCCCCTTCGGAAAGTCCTTCTGCATCTTCTCGATCTTTTGTCTGAGCTCGGTATTCCACTTGTCATTCCACTGCTTGTTGAAGAGGGTGTTCATGGATTCGCGCTTGCCGAGCGTGGCTGAGATTTCCTGCTCCGAACCTCCGCGGCTGATCGTCAGCCGCACGTTCTGGTCCGCGGATGACTCGCTCACCAGCCGATTCAGTTTGCGCGTGCTGGTTACCGCCTCGCCGTTGAAGCTGAGAATGACATCGTCCTTTCGCAAACCCGCTTTCTCGGCCGGGCTGTCTTTGACGATTTGAGTTACGCCGACGCCGCGGACTTCGCGCATGTTGTACCGGGCCATGTTTTCTTTGCTGACATCTTCCGCGTGTACGCCAAGAAAAGTGCCGCCACCCAGGAACAACGTGAACGTCCGGTCGGCCTCAGGGGCGACGGGGTCCTGCATATCGAAATCAAAATCGAATTCGGGGGCGTCGTCGACGTCGAGTTGTGCCTGAGCCTTAGGCGCCTCTGGGGCCTTCGGGGCCTCCTGGGCATAGACGATCCCGCCGACGACTAGACCGCAACTGATTACTATCGAGAGAGTCAGCAGCAGTTTCTTGATGGTCATAAATGAATCCTCCGCAAAAGTTTTTCACTTTCACGCGAAGAAAGGCCTGGAAGTTCCAAATTGTTAAAGGGAAGAGGTCAGAACCGGGAGCGGTAGCGACCGGGTCGGATTTCGGCATCAGCCTGCCGATAATGCCCGATAGAAATCGCGGTCCTCGCTGATTTCGAGGGCGATCTTGCCTTCAGAATGGGCCTGATCGAGGTGGGCGACGGCTTCGGAAACAGCCAGAAAACGGTGGACGTCGTCAGCGTCGGGAAACATTTGGCGAGAAACTTCCCACGCCGTGGCCCCGTCTTTGGACACCAGCCGGATGATCTGTGCCTGGCGCTCGTTAATTGCGCGCAGGTAGCGGTGGAAGAGTTCCTCGTAGTCGTGGACCGGATCGCCGTGCCCGCCGAGAATCAGCGTCGGTGAAAAGCTGCGCACGCGCGCCAAACTGACCAGGTACTCGGCGAGTGAACGGAAGCGGCGGGTAGGGTCAATCGGATCGGGCGAAAGAATCGGATTAGGCGTCACGCGTTTGAGCACACAATCGCCGGCGATCACGGTACGGTCTGCTTCGCGAATGAACGAGCACGAACCCGGGGTATGGCCAGGGGTATGCACGACACGTAAAGATCCCGTTTCGAATTCAAGCTCGGCTTCGTCATGCAATGGAGTGCAATGTTCGTCGTCAAGCGAATCGGCATATTGACGCACGTGGTCATAAAGCTGCCGCATCAATTGCAGCTCAGCGGGGGGCACGCCCGCGCGTACCAGCAGTCGCAGACTCTCTTCGTGTTCGAGGCGTCCGGCGCGATGGCCGGTTTCCCAGTCGTGTACGAAGACTTCGGCGTCCTTCGCTTCGTCGCGCAGCGCGCGCGCCAGCCCGCAATGATCTTCGTGCGCATGGGTGAGTACGATGCGGCGAATGTCGGCGACGGTTAAGCCTGCTCTTCTGAGGCCATCGCGCAGGGCCTGGGTGGCTTCGGGAGTCTTCGGACCAGTGTCGATGATCGTGACCGGATCTTCGGCGATCAGATAGACGTTGACCGGGCCGATGTAGAAAGGCGTGGGAAGCGAGATGGGAAGGATCTTCATTGCCAATTTTCGATTGCCGATTGCCGATTAGCGACGATAACCGATTCTTAATTGGCAATCGGCAATCGGCAATTGGCAATGCTCTCAATACACGTACTTATTCGCCTCGATCATTGCGTTCGCGATTCGCTGGCGCGCGGCCACGGTATTGATCGGAGTCATCTTGGTAAACCGCCGCAACGCCGCCAGCAGCGTGCGCAGCTCGTCGCCTTCCGACATCGCCGCCAGAGTGTTCTTGCCGTACGCTTCAATGCGCTCGACGGCGTCGTTGCAAAACACGCGCGTCATGTCGACGTAACGCTCGGCCGCTTTCTCGCCGTGAGCGGCCGCGACCTTCTGCGTGCGCAGGATGGCGGATTCCATCGCGAAGGCGTCCATGATGATATCGGCGACGCCCATCAGAATTTCCTGCTGCTCAGCCAGGCCCATCATGTATTTCTGCGCGGCCGTGCCCAGGGTCATCAGAGCGACTTTCTTCGCATTCGCCGCCAGCTTCTGTTCCGCTGCCAGCAAACTGTCATCGTCATCGAATGAGGCCATTGACGGTGAAAGGATCTCGTCCATCAAAGACTGTGCGGCCGGAAGCAATGCGAGCCGGCCACTGAGCGCGGCTTTCATCAGGCGGCCGGGAATCAGCATGCGATTGATTTCATTGGTGCCTTCGAAGATGCGGTTGATGCGCGTGTCACGGTAAGCCCGTTCCGCCGGATAATCAGCCGAGTAACCGTACCCGCCAAAAATCTGCACCATCTCGTCCGTAACGAAGTCGCAGTATTCTGAAAGCGCGACCTTGATGATCGAACACTCGGCCGCGTATTCCTCGATCGCTTTCAAGCGAGCATCCATGTCCTTCGAATCCCCAACTGCGGCCAAACCCTCTTCGATCATTCCCAGGGTCCGATAGGTCATGGCCTCGCCCACCCACGTGCGAATAGCCATCTCGCCCAGCTTGGATTTGATAGCACCGAAAGAAGAGATCGACTTTCCAAACTGTTGCCGCTCGTTGGCGTACTTCACCGACTCGGTCATGGCGAGTTTCATCCCGCCGAGACACATCGCGCCCAGTTTGAAGCGGCCGATATTGAGAATGTTGAAAGCGATCTTGTGACCTTTGCCGACTTCGCCCAGCAGATTCTCGGCCGGCGTTTTTGCGTCCGCGAGAATTAACGGCGTCGTGCTCGAGCCTTTGATGCCCATCTTGTGCTCTTCCGCACCGGGCCTGCAGCCCTCCTGTCGCTCCACGATGAAGGCGCTGAATTTGTCGCCATCAACTTTGGCGAACACTACGTAAATATCCGCAAAGCCGCCGTTAGTGATGAACATTTTTTCGCCGTTGAGAATGTATTGGGCGCCGTCTTCACTTAGTTTAGCGGTCGCTTTCGCGGCCATCGCGTCTGAACCCGAGCCGGCTTCAGTCAATGCGTAGGCAGTTACCAAATCGCCAGCCGCAATCCGCGGCAGGTATTTTTCCTTGGCCGCGTCGGTGCCGAAATAGACGATCGGAAGCAATCCGATGCCGCTTTGCGCGCCGAGTGTGGTGGCAAATGAAGCGGACCGGCCCAGGTTTTCCGCGATCAGAGCGCCACTGGTTTGATCGAGGCCGATACCGCCGTACTCTTCCGGGATGTTCGCGCCCACCAGGCCGAGATCGGCCGCTTGTTTCACCAGTTCGCGGGCGAGCTTCCAATCCTTATTTTCCAGCTCACTGATGCGCGGCAAGACTTCTGCGTCCATGAACTGACGCGTCGTGTCAGCGATCATGCGATGCTCTTCATTGAAATCCTCTGGCGTGAAGATTTCAGACGGGGTGCGCTGCTCAATCAGAAAACTTCCACCTTTAATGATCTGTTTTTGTTCGACTACGGCTGCCATAACGATTCCTTTCTTACTATGGAGTGCGGTCCCGACCTGTCGGGATCGCAGCTTTTCGTGACGTTGAGCTAAAGCGGTGACAAGTCAGCGCACTCCAGGATCAAATCATTTCAAATATTCCGGCCGCGCCCATGCCACCGCCCACGCACATGGTCACCATGCCATAGCGGCCCTTGCGCCGCTCGAGCTCGCGCAGAATTGAGGCGGTCAGTTTCGCTCCCGTGCAACCCAGTGGATGACCCAGCGCAATTGCTCCGCCGTTGACGTTAACCTTGCCCGGATTGAGCTCGAGCATTTTGATCACCGCGAGCGACTGGGCCGCAAATGCTTCGTTCAATTCGATCACGTCAATTTGATCGAGCGTAAGCCCGGCGAGTTTCAAGGCTTTGGGAATAGCATAGACCGGTCCGATGCCCATCTCTTCCGGCGGACAACCTGCGGTCGCATAAGCCACCAGGCGCGCCACGGGTTTCGCGCCCAACTGTTTCGCGCGCTCCTCAGACATGACGATCGCGGCGGCCGCGCCATCAGACATCTGCGAAGAATTGCCGGCGGTAATCGTTCCTTTCAATTGAAAAGCCGGCTTGAGATTTGCGAGTGCTTCCGCCGAGCTATCACGTCGCGGGCCTTCGTCTTTGTTGAAGACAACTTCGCGCCGTTGCTTTTTTCCTTTTGCGTCCAGCTCTTCCACGGTCACGGTCAAAGGCACAGTCTCTTCGCTGAATCGGTCGGCATCGAGGGCCGCGATCGCTCGTTGGTGGGAACGTAAGGCGAATTCGTCCTGTTGTTCGCGGGTTACTTCATACTTGCGGGCCACATTTTCGGTTGCCAGACCCATGCTCAGATAAAAATCAGGATAGGTTTCCATCAGCGCAGGATTTGGACGAATGATGTGTCCACCCATCGGGATCATGGACATTGATTCCAGCCCGCCGGCCACAATCACTTGCGCGCCATTAGTCCGAATGCGATCGCTGGCCATAGCGATCGTCTGCAAGCCGGAGGAGCAAAAACGATTGATGGTCATTGCGCTGGTCTCGACCGGAAGCCCGGCGCGAATCGCCGCGGCGCGCGCGACGTTCATGCCCTGCTCGGCTTCCGGCATAGCGCAACCCATAATCACATCGTCTATTTCGGACGCTTCCAAACCAGGCACGCGCGCGATAGCTTCTTTGATTACCGCGGCGCCCATGTCATCCGGCCGCGTGTCACGAAGAGTTCCTTTGGGAGCTTTGCCCACGGCGGTCCTTACGGCTGAAACGATTACTGCTTCTTTCATAATTTAAATCCTACTGTTTAGAGGCGGGCTACTGCCCGCCAATGCTGTATCGGAGATGGCGGGCGGTAGCCCGCCTCTAAACAAAACTAATTCCGCAACGGCTTTCCGGTCTTCAACATGTGCGCAATTCGATCCTGGGTTTTGCGCGTGCCGATTAGAGAAAGAAAGGCTTCGCGCTCGAGATCGAGCAAATACTGCTCGGAAACTCTGGTAGCGTGATTCAAATCGCCGCCGGTCAAAATGCGCGCGAGCTTTTCGCCAATTAATGCGTCGTGATCGGAAATGTACCCCGCCCGCTTCATCAAATGCACGCCCAGCTTCAAAGTTGCCAGCGCCGGATTGCCTAACGCCAAAATATCCGTGCGTTGCTGCGGCTGCACGTAACCCGTCGCCGCCAGCGACAGTACTTCTTTCTTGGCATCGGCGATTAACCGATCGGGATTCATCGAAATTGAATCTTCCGCACTTAGAAATCCAAGGCTGCGTGCTTCTTCGGCCGACGTCGCGACCTTGGCCATCGCAATCGTTTCGAACGCGCGTTTGACGAACGGGAACGGGTCCGCGTCTTTCATGTCCGCCGGGATTGAATCCATCGCCCGCACCAGCATTTCCTTGGTGCCGCAACCCGCGGGAATGATGCCGACGCCGACCTCGACCAGGCCGATGTAAGTCTCGGCGGATGCGCGCACGCGATCGGCATGCAGGACCATTTCGCAGCCGCCACCAAAAACCATTTGAAACGGCGCTACCACGACCGGCTTGGGCGAATAACGCAAACTCATCACCGAACTCTGGAAGTAGCGTCCGATCAAATCGAGTTCTTCCCAGTTCTCGTCCTGAGCCTCCATCAACATCAGCATCAGGTTCGCGCCGACTGAGAAATTCACGCCCTGATTGCCAACGACCAGTCCCAGAAAATTCTTTTCCGTCTCGCCGATGGCGAACCTCAGCATCTCGAGCGTGTCGCCACCGATCGAATTCATCTTCGAATGAAATTCGAGGCACGCGACGCCGTCGCCCAGATCGATAAGCGAAGCGCCGGAATTCTTCTTGATGACACCGGTGCGATCTTTTAGGGACTTCAAAATGATCGTTCCGGGCTGGTCCGCCAGTGGCCGGTATTCTTCAGAGTGAAAGTCGTAAAAAAACTTCTGGCCGTCCTTTTGGTGGTAGAAGGATTTCACGCCCGCGTCGAGCATGCTTTGCACATTCGGGGGTACCGGGCGTCCTTCTTCCTTCAGTTTCGCGACTGACTTTTCGACGCCTATGGCGTCCCACACTTCGAAAGGACCCATCTCCCAGTTGAAGCCCCAACGCATGGCGCGATCGACCTCAACTACCGTGTCCGCAATTTCCGGAATCCGGTCGGCCGTATAGCAGAGCGTGCGCGAAAGCGTTTTCCAAAGAAACGCGCCGACGCGATCCTTTGCCCAAACCAGCGCTTTCAAACGTTCGCGCGTGTCCTCAATGTTCTTAGCCATCTCAAGTGAAGGCAGCTTCACTTTTTGTGCGGCGCGATAATCGAGAGTGGCGGTATCGAGCGTCCAAATCTCGCGCTTATCGCCGTCGCCTTTCTTTCGCTGATAGAAACCGGCTTTCGTTTTATTACCGAGCAGGCCGCGCTCGATCATTTTCGTGACGAAGTCGGGCATCACGAACATCTCGCGCTCCGGATCGTCGGGAAGATTTTCGTGCAGGTTCCTGACCACGTGTGCAAAAACATCCAGGCCGACCAAATCAAACGTGCGGAACGTGGCAGTCTTGGGACGTCCTGAAGCGGGGCCGCTGATCTTGTCGACTTCTTCGATGGAATAGCCGTCGTCCAACATCGTACGCATCGTTACGAGGGCGCCAAACGTTCCGATGCGGTTCGCGATGAAGTTGGGACGGTCTTTGGCAATCACCACACCTTTGCCGAGCCGCTCGTCCAGAAATCCCGCCATCGAACAGGAAACTTCCGGCTTGGTCCATTCAGTGCGAATCAACTCAACCAGGTGCATGTAACGCGGCGGGTTGAAGAAGTGCATACCGAGAAAGTGCGCGCGAAAATCTTCTGAACGGCCTTCGGCAAGCAACTTTAGCGGAATGCCACTGGTGTTAGAGGCTACGACCGAACCAAGCCGGCGATGCTGTTCGACTTTTTCGTACAGGCCGCGTTTGATCTCGAGGTTCTCGACCACGGCCTCGATAATGAGGTCAGAGTCTTTCAGCTTTGCCAGATCATCTTCAAAGTTTCCGAAGGTGACGAGGGAAGCGAGATCGGGTGTGAAAAAGGCGGCAGGTTTGGCCTTCCTGGCCGCTTCATATCCGCCCCGGGCAATCTTGTTGCGGTCGCCGGCATCATCGCGCGGCACAATGTCGAGAAGGAGCGTCGGGATACCTGCGTTGGCGAGATGCGCGGCGATTTGCGCACCCATAGTACCGGCGCCGAGAACGGCAGCTTTTTTCACGGAAATCATGGCGGCTAATAATACTGAATGAGTATTCATTCAGCAAGGCGAATCGGGGCTGTCGAGCTTGGTTGAAGGAGGGTTATCGGCGCGTGAGCAAGTAGCGGCTAATGCCGACTGTCACAACAGCCTCATAAGCTGGTCGGTGCCC
Source organism: Pyrinomonadaceae bacterium (assembly GCA_035274925.1). Taxonomy (GTDB): domain Bacteria; phylum Acidobacteriota; class Blastocatellia; order Pyrinomonadales; family Pyrinomonadaceae; genus UBA11740. The sequence goes on from DATENS010000314.1 coordinate 21,736, forward strand.
GAATCGCCAAAGGCTCGGGGGGCCGCGCATTGCTCTATCCCAACAATGCATGGCCCATAAGTCTATTGACCAAACGACGCGCTGGTCAGGCCGGCTCCGAGATTGCTGCTCGTTACCCAGATGAACATCCGAAACTCGAGAGGGGCAGCAAGCGTATCGGCAAAGGTATAAACCAGAGTGCCGTCCTTGTAGACCCTGAGATTTGTCCCCTCCAGCTTAATTCTGATCACATTCGAGGTTGTGACCGGCGTCTCGGACTGCCACGTACCTGAGGTGTTGTAAAAAGACAAATTACCACCGCCAAACGAAATCAGCCGATACAAATTGCGACTGCCGACGGTGTTAATTCTATATTGCGTATTCCCTGAGACATTGTTGGGAATGATCTCGAAATACTTGCCATCAGTGAGTTGCTGCGTGGCGACGGCGGTGGCCATCTGGTTAATGGTGGTAGTAGTAAGACCGCCATCCGATTCCGTCGCCGCATAAGCAACTTCCGTCCAAGTCACTGGTTGAGTGGGTGGCGGACTCGAAGAGTTAACGTAAGCGCTGGTCAAGCCCGCGCCCAGATTAGTGCTGGTGACCCAGATGAACATCCGAAATTCAAGAGGGGCAGCAAGCGTGTCCGCAAAGGTATAGACCAGAGTGCCGTTCTTGTAGATCTTGAGACTCGATCCTTCAAGGCTGACCTTGATCACGTCGGAAGTTGTGATCGGCGTTTCAGACTGCCAAGCGCCGGAGGTGTTCCAAAAGGACAGGTTACCGCCGCCAATCGAGAGCAGCCTGTAAAGATTACGGCTGCCCACGGTGTTGATGCGGTACTGGGTGTTGCCTGAGACGTTGTTGGGGATGATCTCGAAATACTTGCCCGCGGTGAGTTGCTGCGTGGCGACGGCGGTGGCCATCTGGTTAATGGTAGTAGTAGTAAGACCGCCATCGGCTTCAGTCGCTGCATAAGCGACTTCAGTCCAAGTAAGTGGCTGGGTTGATGGGTTCGGGTCGGCTATCCTCCAGGCGAGATATCTGCCGGAGGCTCTATAATTCATCGCGTATTCCTTACCGCCCGCGTCGGCGGCTAAGTTTCGGATCGTATCTGTACTATCGCCGAAAGAAGCGCCAAAAACCTCGTCGCCCATCGTCTTATATTGCACATCACCCGTGGCCAAATAGGCGTAGCCAAACGCGTGGTGGATCGTTGAATTCAATTGACGTGCAACCGACACACTATTGTCGCCGCACTGCGACAAGCCACAGGCCGTGGTGCTGGGAGCGGGTGGGTTATACAAGTTGGGTTGGGTTACCGTACCGCCGCCCCAGTAGTAGTAAAAAGATCGCCACTTATACGGCGGAAAATTTGTAACCGGATGATCCTTTTCATAAGCATCGTTGTAAAGATGGCGCACTGAATTCGTAAGTTGGTTTATCAAATTTGTCTTGACGCTCGAGTTTGTTGTCAGTTGATGTAGCAATATCACTGACTCTAAATAGAGTCCGACCATGAAGGGCTGCTCTACGTTGCGCTCCGGACCTTGAATAATATCCCACCGCCATGACCCGTCCGGCTTTTGCAAACGCCCGAAATAGTTAACTGCAAGGTCTTCAAGGTCGGCGAGCAATGCCGCGCGCTTTTGTGCGCCATCCGAAACGGTTTGGGCGGGAGAAGACAAGGTGCCATTGGGATACAAAGAATAAGAATTGGGCAGGACCCGGGCTAACATCACCGCATATAGTTGCGCATAACCGCCGTCACGAAGGTCTAAGTAAAGCGTCGGGTTATCGCGCCTTATCTTGACGTAGTTATCAAACTTATCCCGCACCTGACGATAAAGGTAATCCCAATATTCCGGTTTGCCGTCGAGCGCTCTCAACATCAACCCCGCATAAGCTGCGGTGAAAGGCGGTTTGTTGGTTGGGCCGCTGACAACTGTGCCGAAGTTCACGCCCTCCTGGCTCCACCAGGCATCGGCCAGCTTCCGGGCTTGTGTCAGGAATGCGGCATCATTCGTACGGTAATAGTTGATATACATTGTCAGCGCCGTGTCGTAATACATTCCCCGCTCAAAGTCATTGAAGTTCAAAGTCCCCTGATGAACGTGGAATGTGTTGGCCTGAGTACCAGACACCGACGCGAAACTCCAATTGGCGGTTAAGGTGAGCTGCGTATTCGACTGAATCGAAGAAATCTTCACTTCGCGTTCGACGCCGCCTTGGACAATTCTCAACCATCTGTCGTAGAAAGGCGCCGGCCCGTTGAGATCAATTTCCGAAAGAAATCGGGTCCCATTGCCGGTGACGATGGATGAGTTCGCGTTTACGCTGACCGTCCCGGTCAGAGGCCGCGGCGCTTTCGCAGGAAGCAGTGCCGCTACCGAAGCCCCTTTGCTGGTCGCAGTACTGTCGAACCATGGATATGGATTGAGGGGACTGTTCGATCTCAGTTGAGGTCCGCAAATGAAGGCTACTTCCTGGCTTGGATACGAAACCAGTTCTTGCGCCGCCGTTGAGCTACCGATTAGGAAGGTTGAGAGAACCGCGCAAAAGAGCACTACCAGGCGCCGCAATGACCTTGTGGTTCTGACATTGGATGCTTTCATGTTCGAATCCTTTCCCCGAGAATGGCAAGGGTCGGACAATATGGGACAAGGCAGTGATAAGTCTTTCGGTAACTCTCAAAGAGTTATTAGGGACTTCTCAAAACAAAGGCTAAGGTGCGCGCAGCGAGGAATTCTCGTTCTCTGTAGCGGAAGGGCATGCTAAGCACCCGTCTTTTTGCGTAGAACGATCATCCATTGAGGATTGCAGGGATTACTATTCGGAACTAGAATTGACTCGCTAAAAATTGCTGGCCGGCTCAAATTCTCGGTCTCCGACAATACCTCGACACTGCTACCGAGAGG
>DATENS010000315.1:0-7616 GCA_035274925.1 Pyrinomonadaceae bacterium
CCGGCTGGCTTCATTGAGCGCGCCGTCCGCTTCACTGAATTTCCGGCTGCGGCGCAGTGCGCTGCCGAATCTCAGGAAAGCAGCCGCGTAACGCGGATCGAGTTTGGTCGCTTCCTGATAGCTCGCGATCGCCTTTTCGAGATTTTCATTTTTTTCATAGGCGCGGCCGAGGTCGACGAGGGCAAACGCTTTTTCATTCGCGGGTACTTTCGCCGCGAGCTGCTGGTAGTTCTGGACAGCCGCGGGAAAATCACGACTCACCGTGTCGCTGATTGCCTGCATCCGGATCGCATCCAGGTCAGCCAGGATGAAGCGCTTGCCCACCAGGTCCTTCGCGAGGATCAATTCATCTTTGGCTTGGTCGGACAAATCGAGCTCCATGGCTGCTTCGGCCAAACGCGCATGAGCCAGGGCGAAGCTCGGGTCATCGATCACTGCCTGCTGCAGAATTTTTCTCGATTTGAAGTACGCGCCTTCGCGCAATGAATTCACCGCGAGATCGTAAAGACGCTTGGCCTCTGGCTTTGGTTCGTATGGAGTGATGCGGGTCAGCCACCACGCGGCGACCAGAATGAAAACGACGGCGGCCACTCCGGCCACGACCCAACCGACTGAGATCCGTGGCCGCCGGAAGATATCCGACAAGGCCGCGAGCGTTCCGGTTGCGCGCGTGCTGAGCCCCGCCGGGACCAGCCGCGCCACCGTGTGATCCATGTTTGAGACCCGCAGATCGGTGCGCAGATGGTTCAGCGCCTCGAGCATCTCCTCGGCCGTTTGGTAACGTTCGTCAGGTTTCTTGGCCAGCGCTTTGAGGGCAATCCGATCGAGGCTTTCAGGAACGTCCGGATTCAACTGCGAAGGCGGACTGGGATCGTCGCGAATTACTTTCGTGCAAATATCCATGCGGGTGGCGCCGTCGAAGGGTGGCCGGCCCGCGACGCACTCGTAAAGCAAGATACCGAGAGAGAAAATATCGCTACGCTGATCCACGCTGGTTCCCAGCGCCTGCTCAGGCGAAAGATAAAGAGGAGTGCCGATGATCGTGCCTTCCTGAGTTTGCGAGGTCAGCAAAGTCTGTCTTTCCGGATCACTCTCGGCCAGCGAATCAATATTGAGTTGCTTGGCCAGGCCGAAATCCAGCACCTTCACGTCCCCGCGATGATTGATGGCAACGTTGGTAGGCTTGATGTCGCGATGGACCACACCGTTGCGGTGCGCTTCGGCCAGGGCCAGGGCCACTTGCTGAATGATTTCAATCGCGCGCGCGATAGTCAGCATTTCGGTCAACATTAGGTCGCCGAGCGTCTGGCCTTTAACCAGCTCCATGACGATGTAAGGCTCGCCTTCTTTCGTCTCCCCATAATCGTGGACGGTCGCGATGTGTGGATGAGACAGGGCTGAGACCGCGCGCGCTTCGCGCAGAAAGCGGTTGCGGAAGTGCTGTTCGTTTTGGCCCGGCTTGATGGTGAGAGTTTTGATCGCGACGCGGCGGCCGAGGACCGTGTCTTCGGCTACGTAAACTACACCCATGCCGCCCTCGCCGAGTTTCTCAACGATGCGATAGTGGGAAATGGTTTTCCCAATCATTGGTTTGGAGTGTAACCCGCGCGGCGGAAATCGGCTCGCGCTAACAGATTATTTTACGAAGACCACCTTGAACCGGGCGTATTGTGGGCTAAACGCGAAGCGATTTCAAGAAAGTCCTGGCGCGGGCGTCCCGCCCGCGAGGTCACGCGCAAGGATGCGCGTGCTACTGCGGTCATTTGTGATAAGCTCTGGCCGGAAAGCGAGATAAACAGCGGTGCGACGTCGCAAGATTGATGGTTGTCCGATCGCCGGAGCGCTTCAGTTGATCGGCGACAAGTGGACGATGCTCGTCGTTCGCGATCTCTACACCGGCCCGAAACGCACCACCGAACTCCTGGAAGAGCTTCATCCGATCAGCAGCCGCACGTTAATGGGCCGGTTGCGCGAGATGGAGACTGATGAATTGATCCTGCGAGTGAATTACGGCGGGTTGCCGCGGCGGGTTGAATACGAACTGACCGAACGCGGGCGCCGGCTGGTCCCTTTGCTTGACGCGCTGATGAATGCCGGGCAGGCGCTGGACTGCAACGACTGCGAAGATCGCAAACAACAGTTGGGTTACTACTGCGATTTTTGCCCGAACGTACGCGGTGAGGCGTTTATCGAGCAACCTGCTTTTCGCGAAGAGCCCGTGCCTCAACGAGCTCCCGAGCCGGAACCCTCGCGCCGGCCAAAAGACGATTCCATTGTCCTGCTTTAAGCTTCGTTTGAAATCACATCACCACTCGGCATGACGATGGCTTTGTGATCGGGCGTAATGTGTTCGCCTTCCATGGTTACCTCGTCTCCGCTCGGCATCTCGACGGGTAAATGATCCAGGAAGCGTTCGGCATCGATCGCCGACATGCAACCGGTGCCTGCCGCCGTTACCGCCTGACGATAGACTGAGTCCTGCACATCGCCACAGGCAAACACTCCGGGAATATTCGTCGCTGTGGAATGACCTGAAGTTTTGAGATAGCCAACCTCATCCATGTCCAACTGGCCTTTAAAGAGATCAGTGTTGGGCTGGTGGCCGATGGCGATAAAGACTCCGTCGCAATCAAAGACCCGTGTGGTTCCGGACGGAATGTCGCGCAGCATAACGCCCGTGACACCCTGTTCCTGCGTACCGAGAATTTGTTCCATCGCGGTGTTCCAGAGGAACTCGATCTTGTCATTAGCGAACGCTTTGTCCTGCATGATCTTTGAAGCGCGGAGCTTGTCGCGGCGATGAACCACGAACACCCGCGACGCATACCGAGTCAGGAAGGTCGCTTCTTCCATCGCGGTGTCGCCGCCCCCCACTACCACCAAATGTTTGTTACGAAAGGCGGGAAGCGGTCCATCGCACGTGGCGCACGCCGAGACGCCGTTGCCGCCAAACCCCTGCGGAGTTTTCGCCTCGCCGGGAACCCCCAGCCACTTTGCCGATGCGCCTGAAGCGATAATCAGCGTGTCAGTCTTGATTACTTTGTCCTCGCAGAACAGCTTGAATGGCCGCTCGCTCAGATCGACTTTCGTAATCCATTCTTCCAGAAACTCAGTGCCGAACCGCTCTGCCTGCTTGCGAAACTCGACCATCAGGTCCGGGCCCTGGATGCCTTCTGAGAACCCGGGATAGTTTTCGACATCGGTGGTGATCATCAACTGGCCGCCCGGTGTTGTCTGTTTTTCCGTATCGGCGGGGGCGTCAACCAGCAGCGGTTTAAGGTTCGCGCGGGCCGTATAAATTGCGGCGGTCAGCCCGGCCGGGCCTGAGCCAATTATGACGACCTGACGTTTGATCTCTTCGGTAGCCAAACCTTGTTATCTCCTTCTTCGTTTCCGAACCGGCGCATAACGGCCCGATCCTCGGATTTCCGCTTGCAACACCTTCACGATTATTACTTGGATTGAGCTTTAGATCCGGTGGCTGTCGCTCCCGGCTCTTTAACGGTGCTTGCAGGAAATGTATTGGCGTTTTCGGTTGCGCGTATAGTATAACTAGTGCTGTACGAGTTAGTCGAACCAGCCAGGCCCCAGCCACATCGTGGCCTGAATTGGCATCCACCTGTAGGTTCGGCCCCAGATCGAGACAGACGTTGAGCATAAACTCGGACAAAAACAACAAAACCGCTGCGGTTCGGCAAATTAACCGGATCGGTGTGCTCGGCGCGGGCACAATGGGCCATGGCATCGCGCAAGTCGCGGCCGCCTGCGGATGCGAAGTCGTGATGCGCGACATCGACGCGAACGCCGTCGCGCGCGGGCTGAAATCTATCGAGCGCAATCTGGAAAAGGGGATTCAGCTCGGCAAAGTCAGCGAGCAGGATCGAGACGCGACGCTTCAGCGCATAAAGATCACTACGGACTTCGCGGACATCCGCGAGTCTGACGTCGTGATTGAAGCGGCGCCCGAAATTCTTGACTTGAAAACGAGTCTGCTCCGCGAGACGGAAGCCCTGGTGCGTAGCGATTGCATCTTCGCCACCAACACTTCGTCGCTTTCGATTACGGAAATAGCGCGCGCCTCTGCGCGACCGGACAAAGTGGTAGGCATGCATTTTTTCAACCCGGTGCACGTCATGCGCCTGGTGGAAATCGTCTTCGGCCACGACACCGCCGAAGAGACGACTGGCGCGGTGCGTGATCTCGCATTGCGCATGAAGAAAGATCCGATCGTGGTCCGCGACGTACCGGGTTTTGCGTCGAGCCGTCTCGGGGTCACCCTCGGCCTTGAGGCAATGCGCATGGTTGAGCAGGGAGTCGCCAGCGCCCGCGACATCGACACGGCGATGGAACTTGGCTATAACCATCCGGTCGGCCCGCTGAAATTAACCGACCTGGTGGGACTTGATGTGCGTCTAAATATCGCGGAATATCTGCACCTCAAGCTCCAATCTGAGACCTTTCGGCCGCCCGAAATCCTGAGGCGAATGGTGAGTGAAGGAAAATTGGGAAAGAAGACCGGCGAAGGTTTTTATCAATGGAATGAGCCGGAGCAGGCGCAAAAGGCTTATACTAGCTGACTGAAAGCCGGCAACTGAGAACCAGCGGTGAGTTTATCGTGGCTACTGTGATGAGCACTCCTTACCAGAACGAAGAGAGACGCTTTGCCCTGCGAATGGCGCTGCGCCTGCCGATTGTGGTTTCGGGCCGCGCCGACGACGGCGCCGCATGGAGCGAGCCCACCGAAACTGACGACATCTCGACCTCGGGCGCGCTGTTCCATCTGAATCAGAAAGTCAGCATCGGCGAGAACCTCTACATTCGCGCCCATCGGCCCGACGGTTCACCCACGGAAGCCACCGCCACGGTGGTGCGCGTGTCACCGGCCATTTACGGCACCGCGCGTGTCGGCGTGCAAATCGCCGAGCCCGCCGAAAACTGGACGCGGCTGTTTGTCTCCTGGGTTGCCGACGAACAGCCGGCTGAGCCGGATGAGACTTCCAGCTCGACCTAAGAGTTTAAGCCAATTTAGGAACCGCCAGATTTCTCATTAACACCTCGCTTTAGCGAGGTGATCTGCACAATCACATTCCAGGCTATCACTTTGAATCCCATCGAGCTTTATGATTTACTCTCTCGAAATAATCCATGACAACAGGAGCCGTTAAAGTGAGTCAGAGCTACGAGACTATTCTGGTCGAACGCCGTGAGCGCGTCGCCATCATCACCATCAACCGGCCGGAAAAAAGGAACGCGCTTAACATTCAGACGCGCGCCGAAGGCGCCGCCGTGCTCGACGAGTTACGCATGGATGATGAGGTGCGCGTAGCGGTTTTCACCGGTGCAGGCGATAAAGCATTTGTGGCCGGCGCGGACATTGCCGAATTCGCCGATCGCACCGCCATCAGTCAACGCGAAGTGATGCTCGAACGCGGACTCTTCAATGCGGTCGACACGTTTCCAAAGCCCGTGATCGCCATGGTGAACGGGTACTGTCTTGGCGGCGGTTGCGAACTGGCCCTCGCCTGTGACATTCGCGTGGCCAGTGACACAGCATCCTTCGGACAACCCGAAATCAATTTAGGCATCATACCGGGGGGCGGCGGCACGCAGCGCCTGACCCGTTTGGTGGGTGAAGGCAAGGCGATGGAAATGATCCTGAGTGGCGAGATCATCAGCGCCACCGAGGCGCACCGCATCGGCATGGTCAATCACGTTGTGCCCGCCGATCAGCTCGAGGCAAAGACGATGGAGATTGCGAATCGCATCGCGGAAAAGAGCCCGATTGCGTTGCGCCTGGCAAAAGAAGCCGTCAAGCTTGCGTCGCGATCAAACCTGGATGAAGGCTTGCGCCGCGAAGTCGATTTGTTCGCGCTCTGTTTTTCCAGCGAAGACAAGGATGAAGGTGTGAAAGCCTTTTTAGAGAAACGAAAAGCGGAATTCAAAGGTAAGTAGGACAAACTTCAGTTTGTCTTAAACTGAACAAGGAAATGACAAACTAAAGTTTGTCTTACAGACATGGCCAGCGAATTAGGAAACGAAAAGTGGGCGGTTCTCAGCCACCTCGGGTTAGAAGCAATTAGTCTTACTCACGAAGAGGCACGTAGGTTGGTCCATCGCCTCGCGAGTGAGGGACGTCACGGACTTTGCATAGTCAGTGACGAAGCCGCGCGCCGGATGAACTCCACGAGCAGCACTTCCTATTCAAAGGTTCCCCAATCTGCATAATTCGAGCGGCTCTGCCGCAGCACAGTGCGGTGAGGCTTGCCTCACCGGTCGGAGTGGATTTCGAAGATGAGGCTGAGCCTCCGATCGAGGCGCAGCCTCGGCTGTTTTTAGAGACCACACACGGTAAGCCAGAGGCTTACCGCACTGTGCGGCGGCAAAGCCGCAAAGCCGCAGGATCAGTCAATCGTCAGAATAACTTTTCCAAAACTTTCATTCGATTCAAGGCGGTCGTGCGCTGCCCGCACTCCTTCTATCTTGAAAACGCTATCGATCACCGGCCGCACTTCGCCGCTAGCCAAGAGCGGCACGACATGTTGGGCGAACAGTTGAGTGGCCTTGGCCTTTTCTTCAATCGATCTGGTGCGGAGCGAAGTGCCCATGATGCGCAGGCGCTTTCCCATCACGACGGCATAATCGATCTCCGCTTTTGCACCGCTGGTGGTGCCGACAAAAATCAAACGGCCGCGCAAACTCATCGCCTCCAGATTGGCTTTCAAATAAGCCGCGCCTACCAGATCGAGAATTACATTCACGCCGGCGCCCACGGACCAGCCTTTGACGGCCTCGGCAAACGCCGAAGGATCGCTGTCCACGACGACTGATTCAGCCAGTCCGCACACTTTCGCTTTCTGAAGCTTCTCCGCAGTTCGCGAGGTGCCATAGGCAATGGCGCCCGCGGCGCGAACTAGTTGAATCGCCGCAGTGCCGACGCCCGATCCGGCCGCATGAATTAGCACGCGCTCACCCGTTTGCAGGCCGCATTGCGTAAACAGAGCATCGTGCGCGGTCATGAAAACTTCCGGTATCGCGGCGGCTTCGGTCCATTCCAAATTCGCGGGCACGCGCGCCACTGTGCTTTCCGGCACCGTCACGTACTCGGCCTGCGCGCCTCCGCCGGTGATGCCAAAAACACGATCGCCGGGCTTATAGGAGTGCGCGTTCTCACCAACCGCTTCAATCTCTCCGGCAAACTCGAGACCCGGAATGTCCTGTGGATAGCCGGGCGGCGCAGGATAACGGCCACGACGCTGCAGGATGTCGGCACGATTCAAGCCCGCGGCGCGCACGCGCACCCGCACGAGATCGGCGGTTGGCCGCGGCAAATCGGGAACGTCGGCAACTCTCAAACCTTCGAGGCCACCGAAAGAGACTATCTTGACTGCTTTCATTTGGAGTTGATCTTAACATCACTGAGTCCGCGCAGCGGACGGCGGCATAAAGCCCGGGGTGAGCGCAGCGAACCCCGGGAAACATAAGTCAGGACTCGTTGAGTCCGCATAGCGGACGACGGCTCGTGCGGATCACATCGCTTGCGAAGACGATGCGGTTAGGTAGGTTGGCGTAGGGCTCGGCGGTGAGCCGCCGTCCGCTTCGCGGACTCAACGGTTTTG
>DATENS010000316.1:0-2564 GCA_035274925.1 Pyrinomonadaceae bacterium
CAGACCGGGGGCGCGGTTTACATTCCCCGGACCGTGGAAGATCTCGATGCGGCCTTTGCCCAAATCGCGGCCGACCTGGCGCAACAATACGTCCTTAATTATTACCCGAGCGAAGACAAACGCGACGGACGCTATCACTCAATCAGTGTGCACGTAAAAGCGAAAGCTGCGTTGCGCATTCGCGCCCGCAAAGGATTCCTGGTAAAGAAGCGGGCGTAAGCTTACAGCTCCGATAAGCAACAAGCTGCGAAGCAGCGGTTGTACTTAAGCCCAAGGCGAGACTCTGCGAGCCTTGGGGTTGCCAATAAACAAATCTGCGGAAGCCGCGGAGCGGCGACCGATAACGCAGCGGGTCTAGCTACATCCGCCCCGATGAATCGGGGCTCGACGAGTTTGTTCCTCGCGTCCTGGGTGTGCGGTAAAGCCACAAAAAAGCTCACACAACGCTCAGGTTACGTGTATGATCCCGATCGCAGCACGGCAAGCCAATGTTCGACGAACTTCTCACCCAGTTTCTTGATCACCTGCGGTACGAGCGCAACGTCAGCGCGCACACACTTCGTAATTATGAAAGTGATCTCCATCAGTTCTGGGACTATTTGGCGCCGGCAGATGTAAAGACGGGGAAACGAGATGGGCCCGCCCTCAGTGAGCTGGACCACATAACCATACGTGAATGGCTCTCCTCGCTGCATTCGGACCAGAAAAAGAAGACTTCGATCGCCCGCAAGCTGGCCGCGCTGCGCACCTTCTTTCAGTTCCTGGTGCGTGAAGGCGTGGTTGAATCGAACCCGGCTAAGCTGGTGGCCACGCCGCGGAAAGAAAAGAAACTTCCGGTGCACCTTTCGGTTGAGGACGCGGTCCGTTTTATCGAGACGCCTGATCCCGAAACTGAGTTTGGCAAACGTGATCGCGCCATCCTCGAGCTGCTGTACGCCACCGGTGTGCGCGTTTCGGAACTCGTGCAACTGAACCTGCGCGATCTTGATCTACATAACAAATTGCTGCGCGTGTTCGGCAAGCGGCGGAAGGAACGCATCGTACCGTTCGGCGAGCCGGCCCTGAAGGCTTTGAAAGACTACCTTGCGGTGCGCGAAAGTTTTCTGATGAAAGCACCGGCGACAAAACGAGACGCGCAGCCATTGATTCTCAACTACCAGGGAACTCGCATGACCACCCGCTCGGTTGGGCGGCTCATTGAAAAATACATACGGCTTTGCGCCGGCATGCATGACATCAGCCCACACGCCCTCAGACATTCATTTGCCACGCATTTGCTCGACAGCGGCGCCGATCTCCGCGACATTCAGGCGCTGCTCGGGCACGCCCGCCTTTCGACCACTCAGGTTTACACCCACGTCTCAATGGAAAAGCTGGTCGAGGTATACGACAAGGCCCACCCAAAAGCATGAGGTTGGCACGCGCATCTTGCGCGTGATTCACGGGCGCGACGCCCATGCCACCCTTCTTTTCCATCAGCCAAATTTTATGACTTCCGCGCGATGCGGCGCGTGCGTTATGATTCAGGACGGCTGAATTTCGCTATGAACAACCAGGGACAGCTCGAAAATAATTCACTGGCAGAGTTGGTTCGCACAATCGGCTCGCGGCGACTGTCCGGGGCGATCAGGCTGACGAACGGCAAGGCAAAAGCGGTCGTCTATTGCGAAGACGGCGGAGTGATTTTTGCAGCTTCGAATCTTCGCACCCATCGTCTTGAGGACTTTCTCAGACGAAACAAGATTATCGGCGAGGACAAGCTTGCCTCGCTACCGCCGAAAACAAATGACGACGAGTTGTGTGCCTTTCTTGCCCAGGGCATCGAACCCGATACCCTCAAGACGATCCGCACCAATCACATTTCAGACATTTTGCGCGCCGTGCTCCTGTGGACATCGGGCGAGTGGCAATTTGATTCTCGCGTGCGCGTCGCGGGCGACACTCGGGTCACGGTTGATATCAAACGGTTACTGTTGGAATCTGCCCGCCACCTCCCGTCGCCCTATATCACGTCGCGCTTTCAGAATCAGGACGAAATATTTGAGCTGGCAAAAAACAATGGCCACCAGGCAAAGCTGCTGACCGCGGAAGCTTTTGTGCTCTCACGCGTTGTGGAACCGACACCGCTCAAGGACCTGCTGGCCACCAGCGGCATGAGCGAGGAGGAAACCCTCCGCGCTGTTTATGGGCTGGCGCTTTCGGGGTTGCTGCAGCGGGCAAGTTGGCCGGAGTTTGAGATCACTGCGCAAAGCCAGCCAGCGGCGCCGGCGACCGGTGCGGTTGAAGGCGATGGGGAGGAAGACCTGGATTCGTTTTTTGCACGGGTGGAACAAGCGAGCGACTACTACGAAGTACTCAAGACCAGCCGAAAAGCGAGCGCTGACGAAATCAGGGACGCCTATCACGCGCTCGCGCGTAAGTATCACCCGGATCGTTTCCATCAAAGCGACCCGGAATTGCGCCGCCGAGTCGATTCCGCATTCGCAAGTATTGCGCGAGCGTATGAAACACTGGCAGATGAATCAGCGCGAGCTGAGTACGACGCGAGATTTGTGGAAGCGCAT
>DATENS010000317.1:0-2799 GCA_035274925.1 Pyrinomonadaceae bacterium
CGACCAGTTTGGATGCAGTTGCAGTAGTACCGCTGCCCCCCCAGCTATATGCGGCGTCGCCATTGAGGTACCGGTAAAGAACGCCCACCCTGAACCATCGCTCGGGCATCCAGTTGGTTTATCCACGCACGTTATCGAACTGAGAACATTGACGGCAACCGAGGCGACGTCGGGCTTAACAGCAAAGTCAACGAGTGTCGGGCCCTGGCTGCTGGACCCATACGCAATGTCGGCATTTGCCGGAGTGATGAATTCCTGGAACGTCGCGACCGCTGATGCATCGGGCGGGTTGGCTGCTCTCAGCGCTGCTCCATCGGTCTTACTAATCATGACTGCGGGTATGTCGTCGTCGAAGCCGGCCGTCCTGGCCATGGCAATGGGGTCTCCAGCGACGTTGTTAATAATCAGAACAGCAACTGCACCTGCCGCTTTCGCGTTCGCGACTTTCTGGCTGAAAGTGCACGTGCCTCGGTCAATGATCGCTAACTTCCCGGAAGCGCCGGGATCGACACTTGCGCAACCGTTCGAGTGAGTGTCGAACAGATCAAAGGTGTCTGCAGGAAGCGGATCGAAGTCACCAACTGCGGCGCCGACCGTTGTTCCGCCGCCGGCTGGATACGTAAACGGTTGACCCACGAAATGCTGATTCGTGCTCCCTCCGACCGTGATGATCTTGCGCGCGCGGCCCGGGGACTCAAGCGTGCCTTGACCGGGACCGCTGTTACCAGCAGCAACGGCCACTACAACTCCTGCGTCGACCGCGTTATCGAGTCCGATCGCGAGCAGATCGTTGTTGCCATGATAGGCGCCGCCCAGCGACAGATTGAGAACATCCATACCGTCCTCGATTGCCGCATCCACGGCGTTCAGAATGTCTTCACTGCGGGCGTTCAACACGCCACCGGGGAAAACATTGTAATTACCCAGCCACGCGCCCGGAGCGATGCCCGACATGTCATCGATATTCACTCCGTTCACAACAGCAGTTTTGCCGGTTACTCCGGCCGCGATCCCGGCGGTGTGTGTCCCGTGATCTTGAATGGCCTGTGCGTCCAAACCCTGATTGTGGGCTTTGTTATAGAAAACTTTCGCGACAATAACTTTTTCCGACACGTAATTGCAGTCCTGATTCTCGTGATGCGAAGCGCTGTCAGCGGCATCGCACTTTGGAAAACCCGGCGGATAGCTGAATCCCGTAGGATCGAAGAAGGGATGCGTTTCGTCGATACCGCTGTCGATGTCGCCGATCTTAATGCCCGCGCCGGCAGTCGCCCTGCCGCCAGCAGCAGTCCAGGCGTCAGACGCGTTGATGATCTTGTAGCTCTCACTCAGAGTAGGATGGTAAAGGGCATTGTATTCGGCGCTTTGCACCATCGGCGCAGCTGCGATTGTCGCTAGCGGCGTTCCGTTGAGTTGCACCGCCACTGCGTTAAGTGAGATATCGTATTCGCCGGTAACCTTTGCCCTGGGCGCATTCGCTCGCAGCCACTGTTTGAATTCGTTGCGCTTCTGATTCAGTTGGGCGCGGTAAGATCTTACCGGCTGGCCCTTGAAATCAATCTTCCTGCCGTGTGCCGGTTTCGTGCTGGGATTCGTACTTATTGGATCACCTTTAAGTTGTACGATGGCACTTGAGTTATCCACGTCCGGCCCGCGGTTAAAGGCGTCAGTGTTTGCATTCGGTCGAGACGAATCGCCTCTACCAAATGCAATAACACTCAAGCCAACAGCAGACAATATTAGCAGCATTGCGAGTATTTTTTTCATAAGTTTTGCGGGTTAGAGTTTGTCACCTGCGTGTGAGGTGGATTGCTTGCCCTTATTCCCATTCGCGCGCGGGGTGCGTGCCAGCCGTAAAAAGTTCACAAAAATTTGATGGCTGAAGACTCCCGCTGCGTGCACGCTCGTGCTGCAGTCTCAGTCCCCTTGCGCAACAACGTCAGCGAACGCGACTTGGCCCGTTTTCAAATCCAGTTCGGTTTCGGCTGGCGTGCCAAACACGCGTGCGCGTTTGTCATCGAATTCGCCTTCCCAGCGCGCGACCACGATTGTTGCCAGACAATTGCCGATCAGATTTACACACGTGCGTCCCATGTCCATCAGTTCGTCAACGCCAAAGATGACCGCCACGCCGATCGGGCCGAGGCCGGCAGGCAGGAAGCTATTTACGGTGGCGAGCAAGATCACGAGTGACGCGCGCGGGACCGCGGCCACTCCTTTCGACGTGATCATCAGCGTTAGCACCATCAAAATTTGGCGGTCCCATCCCATGTGTTGACCGGTAGTGGCTTCAGCCGCTTGCGCTACAAACACCGAGGCCAGCGCGAGGTAAAGTGTCGAACCGTCGAGGTTGAACGAATAGCCGGTCGGCATGACGAAACCGACGATATGGCGTGGCACGCCCAAACGTTCCATCGATTCCATGGCTTTAGGCAACGCGGACTCGCTGCTCGTCGTTGCAAATGCCAGCGCGGCCGGCTCGCGCACTGCACGGACGAACTTCCGCAATGGCACGCGGGCGATCAAGATGACCAGTCCAAAAACGACAACGACAAAAATGATCAGTGCCAGGTAGAGCGACAGCACCAAAGCCCCCAGATTTTTCAGCACCCCGAGCCCCTGCGTCCCGATTGTGTGAGCCATCGCCGCGCCCACTCCAATCGGCGCAAACATCATCACGTAGTTCGTGAATTTGAACATTACCTGCGAAAGACTCTCCATCCCGCGGACGATCGGTTTCCCTTTGTCACCCACCGCGGAAACCGCCAGCGCAAACAAGACTGAGAAGGCGACGATCTG
>DATENS010000318.1:0-15094 GCA_035274925.1 Pyrinomonadaceae bacterium
GGGTTCGTGGACGCCGTTATCGCGCCCGAAGAGAGCCGAAACGTTTTGGAGCTGGCCTTGCGCGTAGGTTTGAACTATTCGGGGCCGCACCTCGGCCCGTTTGTTTTGCCTCAATCGTTGGCATGATTCGCAATTTGCTTCACGCATACATAAGGAGGAGAACACCCGTGAAAAGGAATGCCATCTACCTTTTTCTGCCGGCACTTGCGCTCGCCCTGGCGAGCGCCGGGCTGGTGGTGTCAGCACAGAATTCAAATTCGTCGATGACCATGACGAATGCAAATTCAAACTCGGCGCCTAGGAAGCCCAAACCGCGTCGTCCTAAACCGAAGCCAAAACCAAAACCAACTGTCGTGGACGAAGCGGTCGATGCCGGCGATGAGATGACACCGCGCCGGACAGGCGGCTGCGATCCGTTGAAGCAGGAGCCAACTGACCTTTCGGGAACGTACGTGGGCAAGCTAAAGCATGGTGACGGACCTGCTATTGATGCCACGCTGACCATCAACGGGAATAACTTCACGATGGCGACGGGACCGAATAGTCATTCCGGACGCATCACGGCCGTGACCACGTGCGGCTATACCGCGGTCACTGTGATGACCGGCGATATGACGGCTCCACAGCCGGGGCCCAACCCGCCGCCACCGAATAAAGCGGTGTCGCTGCGGGCCAAGAAAGTGGGCAACAGTCTGACGTTGATCAGTGTGGCCGGCGAGCCTGAACAGGTTATGTTTACTTCAGGTGGCGGCTCGATGAGGCCGCGACGTCATCGGACAAAGGCCTCGGCTGTGGCTAAGCCTTCGCCAACGCCGCAGCAATAGGGGTCGCGAAAATGGGCGGCTTCCTCGTGTTGCTGCTTGAGCGCTGCTGCGGAGCCGGTTTGCTGCAAAAGTGGTTTTCTTTCGTCCGCAAAGCGGACTGAATGATAATAGCCCAGCGCTTTAGCGCTGGGTGGCGCAGCGGGATTATTAAGTCCGTGAAGCTGACGACTGAGGTGTCAGAACCCCGACATCTCGAGGTAGCGCGCGGACCAAGAGAAATATTGCGTGATGATCCTATTCGTTACCGCTCGGGGTAACTGATACTGCTCAGCCGTCCGCTTCACGGACTCGCTGTCCTCAGAGCTCTGTGCCCACCGATGAATCGGTGGGCTATTATCATTCGTCGGCTTTGCCGACTTTTCAGCAAAGCCATAAGCAACCGAAGCGCAAATGAGAGAAAAGATTCGCATCGCCGCCGGCCAGGGTTTCTGGGGAGATTTACCAGACGCACCGGTGCGCCAGGTGGAAGGCGGCGCGATCGATTATTTGATGCTCGACTATCTGGCCGAGGTCACGATGTCGATCATGCAGAAACAAAGGACGCGTGATCCGAATGCCGGATACGCCAAAGACTTTGTGCCGTTGATGAAGCAAATTCTGCCCGCCTGCGTCGAACGCAACATCAAGGTGATCGCAAACGCAGGTGGCGTGAATGTGGAAGGCTGCGCCGCGGCTGTCCGCCAGGTAGCCCGCGATCTAAACTTACACGGCAAACTAAAGATTGGGATTGTTACCGGTGACAATATTCTCGACCGTATCGATGACTTGCTGGCGCGGGGAATCGAGCTGCGCAATCTTGATACTGACCAGCCGCTGGCAACGGTGCGTGACAGAATTCAAAGTGCAAATGCATATCTGGGTGCGGCGCCGATCGTCGAAGCTCTCCAGGCGGGCGCAAATGTGGTGATTACCGGCCGCGCGACTGATACGGGACTGACTTTGGGGCCGATGATTCACGAGTTCGGCTGGGCGACAGATGATTGGAACAAACTCGCGGCGGGCACAATTGCGGGCCACATCATCGAATGCGGCGCGCAATGCTCGGGCGGCAACTGCCAGTTTGAATGGCAAAGCATCCCAAACCTGGCCGACGTTGGATTTCCGATCGCCGAAGCCTCTGCCGACGGGACTTTCGTGATCACCAAGCATGAAGGAACCGGAGGACGGGTGAATGTCCCCTCCATCAAAGAGCAATTGCTTTACGAAATGGGCGATCCGCACGAGTACATCACGCCGGACTGTGTTGCGGATTTCACGACGATTCGGCTCGCGGAAGACGGTAATGATCGCGTGCGCGTGTTCGGCATCAAAGGCCGTCCCGCAACCGATTCGCTAAAAGTTTCGGTGAGCTATTCCGCCGGTTACAAGGCGGTGGGCACGCTGGTGTACGCGTGGCCGGAAGCGGTGGAGAAGGCAAAAGCCGCCGACAGGATTCTGCGCGCGCGCCTCGATCGATTGGGTTTGAAATTTGAAGAAACTTTAACCGAGTTTGTGGGGGCGAACGCGACGCATGGCCCGCTGGTAACGAAACTGGCGGACGATGCCGCGGAAGTGCAGTTGCGCGTCGGAGTACGGGACCATGATCGCGCGGTGATCGAAAGATTTACTAAAGAGATTGCCCCGCTGATCCTGACTGGGCCCCCGGCGGTGACCGGATTTGCCGGCGGCCGGCCTAAGGTGGAAGAGATAGTAGCGTACTGGCCCGCCCTGATTCCGAAGAGCGAGATTACCGCCAAGGTTGATGTGATCGAGGTCTGATGCGAATCCAACTTACCAAACTGGCGCATGCGCGGTCCGGCGATAAAGGCGACACGGCGAACGTCGGCCTGATCGCATTGCGTGACGTGTTCTATCCAGTGTTGGTGCGCGAGGTGACCGCCGCGCGCGTCAAAGATCACTTCAAAGGAATCTGTCACGGAGAGGTCGAGCGGTTCGAATTGCCCAATCTCGGCGCGCTCAACTTTCTCTTGCACGAAAGTCTGGGTGGAGGCGGAACGCTCTCGCTGATGACCGATGCCCAGGGCAAGACGTTTTCGACCGCTTTGCTCAGAATGGAAGTTGAAGTTCCGGATGACGAGGCTCGATCCCTCGGATTTAGCTGAGCGTTTGAATTTCCATGCAAACTCAGCAGGCGCCCGCCACCATCCCTATTCGACACGACTATGCACAAGTCGGAGAAGTGCGTCTTCACTATGCCGAATGCGGGTCCGGAGATGAGCTGGTCATCCTGCTCCATGGTTTCCCTGAGTTCTGGTATTCGTGGCGGCACCAATTGCCGGTGCTCGGGAAGCGTTATCACGTCGTCGCGCCTGACATGCGCGGATTTAACCTGAGCGACAAGCCGCCGCAAAAGAGCGCGTACCAGATCGAAAAACTGGTGGAAGACGTGCTGGGCTTGATCAAGCACTTTGGAAAAACGCGCGCGGCGATCGTGGCCCACGATTGGGGCGCTGGGGTTGCTTGGGCTCTGGCCCAGCGTCGTCGTGATGCGATCTCGAAACTTGTGGCGTTGCAGGTTCCGCCTCCGGCGGCGTGGCGGGATAACATGACCTTCGCCCAACTTCGGCGGAGTTGGTACATGTTCTTTTTCCAACTACCGTTTCTGCCGGAGCGATGGGCCGCGGCGAAGGATTTTCAACGCGTGGGTGACATGTATCGGAAAAGCTCGTTTCGGCCGGGCGCGTTCAGTGATGATGATATCGACTTGTACAAGGATGCCCTCCGCCAGCCGGGCGCGCTCACCAGCTCGCTCAATTACTATCGGGCAAATGTTCTGCGATCCTTGTTTCGCCGAGGCGTTGAGACTCCGCGTGAAGGCGATGGCCGGGTCCGTGTGCCGACGCTATTCATCTATGGAGAGTTGGATATGGCGGTGATACCTTCGACGGTGAAAAATCTTGACCGGTACATTGATGCCCCTTACCGCGAGCTGCGCATTCCGGAAACCGGCCACTGGGTGCAGAATGAGGCGCCGGAGGAAGTAAACCGCGCCGTCCTGGATTTTCTCGGTGACGAATCGCTTCAAACAAATTGATGGCTGACAATAAAGGAACAGTACTGTTCGAAGTCCGCGGCGCATGTGCCCGCATCACGCTTAATCGGCCTGAGAAACGCAACGCGCTTAACGATGAATTGATCGCCGATTTGACGGCGGCGTTGCGCCGCGCTGATCGGGAAGACGGGCTTCGCTCCGTTGTCATCGCAGGCGCCGGAACCGACTTCTGTTCGGGGGCGGATCTCTCAGCTCTGGAAAAGATTTCAAAGGCGTCCGTAGCCGAAAACCTGGATGACGCGCGCACGCTGATGGAATTGTTTGTCCTCATCAGAGACATTCATCTCCCGGTCATCGCCGCTGTCCGCGGACGCGCGCTGGCCGGCGGATGCGGGTTGGCACTGGCTTGCGACATGGTCCTTGCCGAACGCTCAGCACGATTGGGATTTCCCGAGGTGAAGATTGGATTTGTGCCGGCGATGGTTATGGCCATCCTGCGCCGCAGCGTTTCGGAAAAGATAGCCTTCGAATTAATCACCACGGGCGAAGAAATCTCGGCAGAGCATGCCGCCCGCGTCGGCCTCGTGAATCGACTGGTTGAAGAATCAGACTTTGGTTCCGAACTCGAGAAATTAACCGGACGCTTTGAGAAGCTAAGCCGATCCGCGGTGGCACTGACCAAGCGACTTTTTTATCGAACTGATGCGATGGCTTTTGAAGATGCGTTAGCCGCCGGCGTAGATGTGAACACCACGGCACGAATGACGGAAGATTGTAAGCAGGGCGTCGCGCGATTTCTTAAGAAATGAATGTTAGTCGCGCGCGTGGACGTTTTCGCGGATGAACTTCGCGATGTCCTGTGTCGATGTGCCGGGAAGAAAAATTTCAGCAACTCCCTCAGCCTTCAATTTGGGAATGTCTTCCTGAGGAACAATACCGCCAAGTATCACCAGCGTGTCCTGCATGCCTTGTTCGCGCAGCAGCGAGACGATTCGAGGACAAAGCGTGTTATGAGCGCCGCTCAGGATCGACACGCCCACGGCATCGACATCTTCCTGGAGAGCGGCGGCCGCAATCATCTCCGGAGTTTGGCGAAGTCCGGTGTAGATGACTTCCATGCCCGCATCGCGCAAGGCGCGCGCGATTACTTTCGCGCCACGGTCGTGCCCATCAAGACCGGGTTTGGCAACCAGCACGCGAATTTTCCGTTTTGAGTTACTCATGAGGAAGAAGCTGCTAGATGGCCGGCTCCTCGTAAATCCCGTAAACATCGCGAAGCGCGGAACAAATTTCCCCCAGCGTCGCATACTCGCGTACCGCCTCGATGGTTGCGGGCATAGTGTTGTCGCCAGCTTGCGCAGCCTTTCTTAACTTGTCGAGCACCCTGCTGACGGCCCCGGCGTCACGTTTTGCGCGTGTCTGATCCAGTCTCTCAACCTGATGGTGACGCACGGATTCGTCGATTACCAGGATGGGAACTTCAGTCTCTCCGGTCATCTGGTACTTGTTCACGCCGACGATTATCTGCTCGCCGGCCTCGAGGCCCTTTTGATATTGGTAAGCCGAGTCCTGGATTTCGCGTTGCGGAAAACCTTTCTCGACCGCCTCAACCATTCCGCCCATCGCGTCGATTCTTTCAAAGTACTCAAGCGCGCCATTTTCCATCTTGTTGGTCAGCGCTTCGACGAAGTACGAGCCTCCGAGCGGATCAACGGTATGAGCAACACCGCTTTCTTCCGCGATAACCTGCTGGGTGCGTAACGCGAGAAGGGCAGCCCGATCTGTGGGCAGCGCCAGCGCCTCGTCATACGAGTCCGTGTGCAACGAATTGGTCCCGCCGAGAACGCCGGCCAGCGCCTGAATGGCTACGCGCACGACGTTATTGAGCGGCTGTTGCACGGTGAGAGAAACACCGGCGGTCTGGGTGTGAAACCGCAGCTGCATTGTCTTTTCATTCTTTGCGCCAAAACGATCGCGCATCACACGTGACCAGATTCGCCGCGCGGCGCGATATTTTGCGATCTCTTCAAAGAAGTCATTATGGGCGTTGAAGAAAAACGAAATGCGCGGGACAAATTGTTCGATGTCGAGTCCGGCGCGCGCGCCCCATTCCACATATTCAATCCCATCGCGCAAAGTGAACGCCAGTTCCTGAACGGCCGTCGCGCCCGCTTCGCGAATGTGATAGCCACTTACCGAGATTGGGTTGTAACGGGGAACGTGTTGGGTGCAGAACTCGAAAGTATCGATTACCAACTTCATCGCCGAACGGATCGGATAGATCCATTCCTTCTGGGCGATGTATTCCTTCAGAATGTCGTTTTGCAGCGTGCCGGAAATCTTTTTCCAATCGGCGCCTTGCTTCTCAGCCACTACCAGATACATCGCGAGCAGGACTGACGCGGGCGCGTTAATCGTCTGCGACACGGTTACCTGTTCGAGATTGATGCCGTCGAACAGGGCCTCCATGTCGGCGAGCGACGACACCGCGACACCGCATTTTCCGACTTCACCTTCGGACAGCGGCGAATCAGCGTCATAGCCCATCAGGGTGGGGAGGTCATAGGCGACCGAAAGTCCGGTCTGGCCCTCCTGCGATAGGTATTTGAAGCGAAGATTGGTTTCCTCAGGTGTGCCGAACCCGGCGAACTGACGCATCGTCCAGAGCTTGCCCCGGTACCCGGTAGCGTGAATCCCCCGCGTGTAAGGAAATTGCCCCGGCTGGCTGATGTCGTTTTCAAAATCAATCCCAACCACATCGTCGGGAGTGTAAAGACGATTGACCTCTTCCAGCGAAACGTTCCGAAAACTATTTCTGCGTTCGGGACGACGGGTACTTAGAGAGGAATCGGATGATTTCTGGTTAAGGGAATCGGCGAGTTCAGCTTCGGCTTTTGGCATCGTCATTAGACATTAACGAATAGCAATCAAAGGCAACTTGTGATGTCGCATCGATTGAAAATCGATGGTAGTTGAACGGTTATCGAGTGTCAAACACCACTCGAAGAAGGAACGCGGCTGCCAACTTTGGCAGCCGCGCGATTTCGGAGGGACCCGGATTGCGTGGACAGAGCAGCGGGGTTAAGCAGGTACTGTTAGCGGACAAAAGACAACGTTGCTAGATTCGTTTTTGTCTGCGACTCGACCGGGACGATAATGTCGGTCGGCCTAACCATTCCCAGCCGCGCGCGCGCGGTTGATTCGATTGTCGCCGGCTCAGTCGTCATCCGCCGGATCTCAATCTGCAGCGCGGCATTGGCACGTCGCAAGCCATCAATGTCGGAAGTCATCCGATTATGTTCTGCTTGCGATAGCCGAAATTGGGCGCGTGCTCGAGTGACGACGGTGGCGCAGATTCCAGTCACCGCCATCAGAATCATGGCCAGTATTATCCAGGACGGAATAAAGGCGATCGCTCGCTGGGCGCTTTCAACGAAAGGCAGCTCAAGTGGCCGCAGTGCAATGGCCGGCAACTGCTGCACGGCCGCTCGCTGTGTTACTTGTCGGCTGCTGAGCCATGATGTATTTCCGAAGCGGTTCAAAGGACACCTCCAGTATGTTCACTCAATAATTTCAGACCCCTGCGCCGAACCGGCCTTTTGATAACGGCCCGCAAAAAAGTCGCTGTGTTGTCTCCGGTAGCGTCTTAACCCGGCGTCGCTGTAGCCCGACTCGCAAAGATGCCATTTTTCGTCGGGTCGTCACGCGTGAGCGGGATGTCGCCTGGCCTCTCAGGGGGAAACTCGTCTTCTGATTCATTGATCGCTCTCCAGCAAGTGTCCGAGACTATGTGTAATATCCTGACTGACCACTAGATACGGGGTGTGCCCAGCCTTTAAACTCAATATACAGTAGTCAAACACCCGACAAGCCCTTGCGTGCCAATGTTTTAGCTGCAAGTGGCCCCGAATGTAACAGTAGGTCGGCGGAGAGGCAAGAGCATTTTCTTGCAACACTTTAGCAAGCTAACCTTAACGTTTACATCAACTAACGGCCATTAAGCGCTTAATTCGGCGTACGCGCGGCGAACGGAAATGCCAGAATGCAATTGTTAGGGCCGAGCGGAGTGTCGCGCTGACACGAGAGAGCCCGAGAGGCTCGCGATGATACGGCAGGGACCGTTAACCGAGAGGCCGTTGATGCGGGCTAAGTGGCGCTGGTACAGTTGTTTGCAGGACGTTCGGAGTCTTGGGCACGCTCGTTGCCACTACATTTGCACCAGAGAGAAGTGTGTAAACCCCTTTGCCGGAGAACCTATCTAGATGAAAGCAATCAAATACGCGGAGCGTGGCCTCACCCTGGTGGCTGGTGGCCTCTTCAACGCGATTCAATCAGTAAACAAATACAAGCCGAATCCGTCCTTTACGCCAAAGTGGTCCGACAAGCCACTGTTGAAATCTTGGCAGAAGACCAAGCCGACGCTCGGCTGGCCGCGAACAACTGACTCGCTTTGCCCAAATTGCGTTATCGAAGCTCGCGAAGAGATTCTGAGCGGCAAGAAGGACGTGTCGGTTCTCATCAACGAAAAAGTTGGTGAGGTCAAAGCCCAGATCATTGAGCGCGATGGTGAGATCTGGATGATCAAGGACTGTCCAATCCACGGTCATATCGAAGATATGATGGCCATGGATTCAAAGTTCATGACCCATATTGAGGCGATGTTTCCAGGTCGGGACATCCAATCGCACAACGACGAAAAGCTCCACAATCATGGCTCCAGCACAATCAAGTACGGTCGCGGAGCAGTGCTCACGGTTGACCTGACAAATCGATGCAACATGATGTGCGACCCGTGCTTCATGGACGCGAACCAGGTCGGTTTCGTCCACGAGTTGAGTATGGATGACATCAAAGAGATTCTGGACAACGCCATTTCCATCAAGCCGCGCCGGCAGATGTCGGTACAGTTTTCGGGTGGCGAGCCCACCATCTCTCCGCACTTCATCGAAGCAATCAAGTATTCAAGAAAAGTTGGTTACAACTCGGTACAGGCCGCAACCAACGGTATCGAATTCGCCAAAAGCAAGGAATTCTGCCGCCAGGCTGCGGAAGCCGGCTTGCGCTATGTCTACTTCCAGTTCGATGGAATTGGAAATGACGCTAACAGCCACCGCCAGGTGGGAAACCTGTTCGACGTGAAGCTTCGCGCGATTAACAATCTGCACGAGGCAGGCGTTGAGATCGTTTTGGTTACCACGCTGGTAAATGGCATCAACAACGATCAGGTGGGATCAATCATTCGCTTCGCGCTTGATAATCCGAAGAAGATTGCGTTCCTTTCATTCCAGCCGGTTTCTTTTACCGGCCGTGACGAAGCGATCACCCCTGAGCGCCGGCTGCAACAGCGCTATACGCTTTCGCATCTGGCCCACGATGTGAAGAACCAGGTCGGCATTACTGAACCTACGCGTGACTGGTTCCCGCTGTCATTGATGGGTGCCTTCGCGGACTTTGCCGATCTTGTGCATGGTCCGGATGCCGATTGGGGACAGGTTTCCTGCGGTTGTCACCCGAATTGCGGCGTGGGCACGGCGGTGATGATCGACAAAGAGACGAAGGAAATGAGCCCGGTGCCGGCGTTCCTGAATATTCCCGGCCTGGTCAAAGACATGCGGAAGATTACGGATGCGGCCCGCGGCAAGTGGAAGTCGAACATCATGATGGGCCTCGCTCTTTTGAAGCACTATCAACCGTTTGCGGCGCCATCGCAGTTCAACCTGTACGAACTTTTCAAGAAGTTCGATAAGTCTTTCGGACTTACTGGAAAAGACTATGGCAAGGTTGACGGCAACCGCAGCGTGGAGGACATCGAAAAGCGCCGAGCTGATCGTTGGAACTTCCTGTTCATCGCCGGCATGTGGTTTCAGGATCTTTTCAACTACGATTTCCGGCGCACTGAGATGTGCATCATTCCGTACGGCACTCAGGAAGGTGAGATTAGCTTCTGCGCCTACAACACCGGTATTGGCTGGCGGAACATCATCGAGCACATGCACCAGAATGCGACCGTAGCCAAGTGGTACGACGAACACGGCCGGCACGAGATCTTCGCCGGCGGTAAAGAAGTCCACATGGATGACCCGACACATAACCTCAAACTCAACGAGGTCGACCTGGCGCGGCCCAACAAGCCACAGATGGAAGGGCCAAAGACGGCGCACGAAGAGAAGGTAATGATGCGGAAGCTTTACCAGGAAATGGTGCTGAAGCAACAGAAACTCACCAAGGAAGACAACGGCGATAAGCCAGTGCAGATTCAGGGACTGAGCAGCAAGAAGAACGCTGCCGTCGTCACTGTCTAAGGCTTAGCCCGGTTTGCGCGTAACCCCGCGAACTGCTTTCGGCTCGCGGGGTTTCGCTTGTGTGCTTGACCTAAATCGTTTTCCCCGTGTTAAATAGGGTTTCGCAACATCCCAAAGGTTCGAAGGAAAGTGGAGAGATAAATGGCAGTAGTGAACGTTAATCCCGGCGAGTCGATCGAGAGCGCTCTGCGGCGTTTCAAAAGAAAAGTGATGACCGAAGAGATCATCAAGGACGCCAAGAAGCACGCGTTTTTCATGCCGCCGGGCCAAAAGGCTAAGCTTAAGTCCGCGCTGGCTCGCAAGCGCAACAAGAAGAAGGCCCGCCCGCGGCCGCGCCCGACCAGCTAGGATCCAATCGGGCAGGTTTCAAACTGCGAGACTCACCAGATTGATTCAAGAGAATATTGCGGCTGGCCGGAACGGTTTCGTACACGGCCAGCCGTAAGTGTGCAACCCGGATGGGGATGGCGAGACGGCAATGACGCGGATTTTACTGACCAATGACGATGGCATCCACTCGGACGGGCTCGTGACTTTGGAACGTGCCCTTCGCGAAGTGGGTGACGTGTATGTCGTGGCCCCCGCGGCGGAGATGAGCGGCGCGTCGCACAGCTTGACCCTCGCCCGCCCGTTGCGAATCCGGCAAATCGACAGCCGTCATTGGACCGTCGATGGCACGCCGACAGACTGTGTGACCCTGGCGCTGCACAAGATTCTCGAAGAGGGCGAATTGCCGCACGTTTGTGTCTCAGGCATTAATCACGGCGGTAACCTCGGCGACGACGCCAGTTACTCAGGCACAGTGGCCGGCGCACTCGAAGCGACGATTCTCGGAGTGCCGGGTCTAGCGGTGAGCCTGGTGGCCCGTGAAAACTTTGACTTCACTGAATCCGCTCGTTTCGCTGTACTGGCTACGAAGAAAATTCTGAGCGCAGGCCTGCCGGAGGGCACGCTTCTAAACATGAATGTACCGCAGGGCGATATCAACGGTGTGCGGGTTACGCGGCAGGGAATTAAGAACGCGCGACCGGTCATATCTGAGCACATCGATCCGCGCGGCAAACCTTATTTCTGGATCGGCGAGCAATACTTTAGTTCGAACGCCGAGGATGGCACGGATTATCGCGCCATCGAGCAGGGCTATGTTTCGCTGACGCCGCTCAAAAGCGATATGACGGATCACACATTGTTGTCGTCGTTGGACTCGTGGAATTATCTTGCTTCACTCGAAGTCTTGCAGAGTTAGCACCTGCGGTTGTCTGCAGCCAAAGATTTGAGTTTCACACCTTCACGCGCCACTTCATTACAGGCTGAGCATCGGATTCCTCGCGAGCGAATGGTCGAGCGCCTGCGCGACACCTACGGCATTCGCGATGAAAAGGTGCTGGAGGCATTGACTTCAATCCCGCGCCATTTTTTTGTGCCTGAGGCGTTGCAGGGCCGGGCCTACGGCGATCACGCGTTGCCGATCGATTTTAATCAGACGATCTCGCAGCCTTACATCGTGGCGCGGATGAGTGAGCTGCTCGAGCTGAACAAACAAAGTCGCGTGTTGGAAATTGGCGCCGGCTCGGGTTACCAAACCGCAGTGCTGTCGGCTCTGGCGCATCAGGTTTATGCGATCGAACGGCTCGGCGAGTTAGCGCGACAGGCGCACGCGCGTCTGCGCGCGTTGGGAATTTACAATGCCACGGTGAAGGCGTTTGACGGCACGCTCGGGTGGAAAGCGCACGCACCGTACGATGGGATTTTGGTTGCGGCCGGTGGGCCCACGATTCCGGAACCGCTGGTCGCGCAATTGAAAGTTGGAGGCCGCCTGGTAATTCCGATTGGCGAAACGCGCGCGGGCCAGCGACTGGTCCGAGTAATCAAGACTGAGAACAGTCACAAGATCGAAGAGCACGGCGCCTGCCAGTTTGTGCCCCTGATTGGGCAACATGGATGGGGACAGTGAGCAGTAGGCAGTACGCAGTAGGCAGTAAGGCAGTAAGCAGCGAGGTCAGTACCAGTAGATCATCCGAACCATGATCACTAGTCACTGCTCCAGACTAACAATCAAATGATCGGAAAAATCATACAGATTCTGACGGCGTTTATTGTCGCCACGATCTCGACGCTGGGTTATGGCGGCATTGTGCTGTTGATGGCCATCGAGTCGGCCTGCATCCCGCTGCCTTCAGAAATCATCATGCCGTTCTCCGGCTACCTGGTTTACACGGGCCGCTTTAACTTGTGGTGGGTCGGCGTCGCGGGAGCGGTCGGTTGCGTGTTGGGATCGATGGTCGCTTATTGGGTCGGCATGTACGGGGGCCGCCCGCTGATCGAAAAATACGGCAAATACATTCTCATCTCGCATCACGATCTGGATCTGGCCGATCGCTGGTTTGGGAAATACGGAGAGGCGATAGTATTCGTCAGCCGCCTGTTGCCGGTAATTCGGACCTTCATCGCTTTTCCGGCCGGCGTCGCGCGGATGAACATCCCGCGTTTCATCATTTACACCTTTGCCGGGTCGTTGCCATGGTGCCTGGGGCTCGCATACATCGGACAAATTCTTGGTGAGCAATGGGACAAGAACCCAACGCTCAAGGCTTGGTTTCACCGGTTCGACTTTGTGATTGGCATCGCGATCGTTTTGGCGGCGGCGTGGTGGATTTGGCGGCACATCAAGCACTCGAAGAAAGACCAAAAGCGCGAAGAGGAAAGCGCAAAGGGGTGAGCCAGGAGCACCGAGCGAAAGAGCAATAGCAACTGCAGGATTGCTCTCTTTGCCCTTTGCTCTTAGCGCACTGCGCAAACGTCGTGTTAGAATCCAACTCTCATTCGGGGCGTGGCTCAGCCTGGTAGAGCGCACGGTTCGGGACCGTGAGGTCGGAGGTTCGAATCCTCTCGCCCCGACCAGTTTTCAAATAAGAACGGACAGCACGCGCTGTCCGTTTTTTGTTTTTCTCTTTTACGTGGTTAAGGTTGCGCGGTGGCTTCGCGGCGCGCGTCGTCGCTGGTGAGGGCTTTCAAAAACTCAATCAGATCAGTCTGCTCGGCCTCAGTGAGATTGAGGGCCTGCAATTCCCAATCACGCAGCGAATTCTGATTTCCGCCGCGAATGTAATAACGAATTACCTCGGCCAGCGTCGCGGCGCTGCCGTCATGAAAGTAAGGGGCGGTCAACTCGACATTTCGCAACGAAGCCGTCCGGAAAGCGCCAAGGTCTACTGAGTTACCCGTGACGGTAAATCGTCCGAGCTCGGGCTTTGCCGTCTGCATGTCCAGCAGGACAAAGCAATCTCTGCTTCTTCCAGGTCGTGTCTGCGGCGATACCCTGGGCTGGTTGCCAAGAGTCTCTGCCACGCCGGTGTTGCGATAGTTCCCGTCGGTGAAAAACGGAAACGACTGATTGACGCTGTGACACACACTGCAGCGCGCCTTGGTGCGAAACAAGTTGAAGCCGCGTTGGGCTGATTCGTTCATCGCGCTGCGATCACCCTGCAGAAAACGATCGAAAGGCGAGTTCGCGGACACCAGCGTTCTTTCGTACGCCGCGATCGCCTGGGCCAACAGTTTGGCACTCATCGGCGCGCCAAACACCGCTTCGAATCGGCCCTTGTATTCGGGAACACCGGCCAGCCGCTTTACCACTTCTTCATGAGAAGCGTTTCCCATCTCGTTCTCGTCCACCAGTGGCTGCAACGCCTGTTGCTCAAGCGTGTCCGCGCGCCCATCCCAGAACAGAGTGGAACTAAACATCGCGTTGAGCAGAGTCGGCGTGTTGCGCGCGCCGCGCCGTCCGTTGATGCCTTCCGCAGTTTTCTTTCCATCGGTAAAGGCGAACCGCGGATTGTGACAACTGGCGCAGCTCACTCTGGCATTCGCCGACAGACGCGCGTCAAAAAAGAGCTGCCGTCCCAACTCGACTTTGGCCGGCGTGAGCGCGTTGTCTTTGGGAACAAAGTAAGACCACAGATCCGAAGGGATACCGGTGGGGACTTTGAAAGAGAATTGTTCAGAGGCTGAAGCCGAGCTGACGAGATAAAGTACGACGACGAACAATAACAGAGCGAAAGCCGGTTTTAATGATGAGATTCTCACTTCAAGGAGGCGTGCTTCTCAGCTGCTCGAAGCGTGCCGTAGGCACGAAATGTTTATAGGGATCGTGTGTCTATAAACATTTAGCCGCTACGCGGCTGCAGAGTTCACAGCGCAAAGTTGCCGACAAACGCGCTGCGCTTGCCATGCAGGGTCCAAATCACACCGAGTCCCGTGCCTTCGTATTGATCAACTTCGGCCACGGCCGGCATTGAATGGACCAGGGTCGCGAGCGGCTGGTAATAGACGCCTTCGTTGCCACACAGGTGATCTTTGTCGCTCACTCCGCGCGTTTCCAAACGCACAAGGTTTCCGGCGCGCAGAGAAGCCTTCCCATCGTGAGCGTGATGCGCCAGTTTCATTTCAAAGGGCGCCACTTTGATTTCAACGACGTTCTTGAGCAGCTCGCCGGTCATCTGTTGGGCGAAACTGACCAAAGCCTTGCGCTGATCCATGCTGGCTTTAGCATCCACAATCATGACGGCCTTTGCCGGATAAGGATTTGAGTATTCGTCGCCCATGGTGGCTGCCGTTTTGACCACTCCGATCACGCCGAGGCCATCCAGCGACACGCCGTTCCATTCACCTTGGTTAACACGCCACGCGAGAATTGCCTGGTCGCCGGCGAGATTCACTTCGCCATTCGCGACGCAGGCGCTGGTCCATACATCAGCATTCCGCGTCTCAAGATAATCGCCTGAGATTCTTTGGGCCTGGGCGGAAATGCCGGCGAGTACCACAAGTGCCATTAGAAGAATTGTCTTTCGCATAACTCTTTACTCCTGGGCGTGGATGATAGCACGCCTAAGCTGCGTGCCCCGTTCCATAACAAACACGCTCGGCCGAAGTGCAGTTTCCCGGCTCGGCCAATTCGCCATCCGGGCCGAGGCACT
>DATENS010000319.1:0-32432 GCA_035274925.1 Pyrinomonadaceae bacterium
TAACGCGGCAGTGGCGTTCATCAAGCCTGGCGGATTAGTGCCGAGTTTGTTTTAGTGAATGTGGCGCAGGCCCACCAGCCTGCGCAGACTCGACAAGCCGGCAGCTTGTCGTACAAAGCAATGGCTACTGGAATCAAAATCGCAGTTGTGGGCGGCGGACTCGCGGGCCTGGCTGCCGCGATGAAAATCGCCGAAGCCGGACACAGCGTGGATCTGTTTTCTGTCGTTCCGGTGAAGCGTTCGCATTCAGTCTGCGCGCAAGGCGGCATCAACGGCGCCGTGAACACGAAGGGTGAAGGCGATTCGACCTGGGAGCATTTCGACGACACGGTTTATGGCGGGGACTTCTTAGCGAACCAGCCGCCGGCCAAAGCCATGTGCGAAATGGCCCCGGCGATCATCTACCTGTTCGACCGCATGGGCGTCCCGTTCTCGAGAACGAACGAAGGGCTGCTCGATTTTCGCCGGTTCGGCGGCACCAAACATCACCGCACCGCTTTTGCCGGAGCTTCCACCGGCCAACAACTTTTGTATGCGCTGGACGAGCAGGTGCGGCGCCATGAAGCGTCCGGCAAGGTCGCGAAGTACGAAGGCTGGGAGATGATGTCGCTCGTGCTCGACGATCATCAGGTCTGTCGCGGACTGGTGGCGATGAACCTGCGTTCGCTGGAGCTGAAGGCGTTTCCCGCCGACGCGGTGATTATCGCCACCGGCGGCCCCGGACTCATCTTTGGCAAATCAACCAACTCGATGGTTTGCACCGGGAGCGCGGTAGCGGCGTGTTATCAGCAGGGCGCGAAATATGCGAACGGGGAATTCATTCAAGTCCATCCGACTTCGATTCCCGGCGATGACAAGTTGCGTTTGATGAGCGAGTCGGCGCGCGGCGAAGGTGGCCGCGTGTGGGTGCCGCGTGCGAAAGGCGACCGCCGCTCGCCATCTTCGATTCCGGAAAGCGAACGGCGATATTTTCTCGAAGAGAAATATCCGGCGTACGGCAATCTGGTGCCGCGTGACATTGCCACGCGCGAAATTTTTCAAGTCTGCCTCGATGGCTTTGGCGTCAACGAAGAAAACCAGGTCTATCTCGACCTGACGCATATTCCGGCTGCGACTCTCGACAAGAAGCTGGGCGCTATTCTGGAAATTTACGAGATGTTTGTGGGCGACGACCCGCGCCACGTGCCGATGCGCATCTTCCCGGGCGTGCACTATTCGATGGGCGGGCTTTGGGTTGATTTCGATCAGCGCACTAACATTTCCGGACTGTTGGCCGCGGGTGAATGTGATTACTCAATTCATGGCGCCAATCGTTTGGGAGCGAATTCGCTCGTGAGTTGCGTGTTCGGCGGATTCATTGCCGCGCCGGCAGCGATCGAATGGGCAAAGAACATACCTCGAAACGGGACCAACGGCCTTTATGATCAGGAAACGAAGCGGCAGCAGGAGATCAACGACGGGCTGATCAAGCAAAGCGGCAACGAGAACCAGTACAAGCTTCACGAAGAGATGGGCCGCATAATGACCGACAACGTCACCGTCGTTCGTTACAATGATCGCCTGAAAGCGACGGACGAAAAGTTACTCGAGTTAATGGATCGTTACCGCCACATCTCGATTAACGATTCTAATCTGTGGGCGACAATGGCGCTGCCGCACGCGAGACATCTGAACAACATGCTGGATCTCGCGCGCGTGATCACACTGGGCGCGCTCAACCGAAACGAATCGCGCGGCGCGCACTATAAACCTGACTTTCCGAATCGTGATGACGACAACTTTTTGAAGACAACGATCGCCGAGTACTCGGGCGAAGGACCCGTTTTCTCGTACGAAGCCGTGGACGTCTCTTTGATTACTCCGCGCAAGCGCGATTATTCGCACGAGAAGAAAGAGACCGCGGCGGCGTCCGGCTCGCCGCAAAAGGGCGGTGCACCTCAGATTCCGAAGAGCGACATGGAACAGAAGCCTGCGAATTTGAGCGGGCCAAGCGGTGTGAAAGTTTAGAGGCGGGCTACTGCCCGCCATTCCGGCGCTGAAAACAGGCGGGCAGTAGCCCGCCTCTAAACGAATCTAAAATGCCTGATACCGTAGAAATACACATTCGCCGGCGTGAGAATCCGGATGCGCGGCCGTACTGGGAAGAGTTCGAGATTCCTTATCGTCCGAATCTCAACGTGATCTCGTGTCTCATGGAGATTCGCAAGAACCCGGTCACGAAATCAGGAAAGAAAACCACGCCGCCTTCCTGGGACATGAATTGTCTCGAGCAGGTTTGCGGCATCTGCACCATGGTCATTAACGGCCGCGCGCGCCAGTCGTGCTCGGCGCTCATCGACAACCTGGATCAGCCGATCAAGCTCGAGCCAATGACCAAGTTCCCGAACATCCGCGACCTGATTGTGGATCGTTCGCAAATGTTCGACCACTTAAAGCGCATCCACGCGTGGGTTGAGCTGGACGGCACGCACGACCTGGGTCCGGGCCCGCGCATGGACCAGGAAGACGTGATGGAGCGTTACGCTTACTCGCGTTGCATGACCTGCGGATGCTGTCTCGAAGCCTGTCCGCAATACGACGAAGATCACTACATCGGTCCACAGGCCATTGCCCAGGTGCGCCTCTTCAACATGCACCCGAGCGGCGCGATGGATCGCGATGAGCGGCTTCAGGCAATCATGGGTGACGATGGGATCACCAACTGCGGCAACGCGCAGAACTGCGTGAAAGCCTGCCCGATGAACATTCCGCTAACCAAAGCGATCTATGAAGAGAACCGCGAGACGGTTGTCTATGGATTGCTGGGCTGGTTGAAGAAGTAGCTTCGAGAAATCTCAGTCCCGCCCGTTCAACAATACTCGTTTCTGAAGCAGATGGGTCTTGCGGTGACTTCGCCGGCGAAAGGGAGTACAGTCAGCGCACAATGAAAACTTCAATAAAGCGGGCGTCGATGCTTCTTCTCCTGGCTCTTGTTTGGGCCCTGGCTTTTGTCGGCTCGGCCATTGTATTCAAGGGTAACCCTATCAAAGAGTGGATCCACGCGGCCCTTTACATCGTCGGAATGAGTTTTTGGTTTTGGCCAGTTCTATCCACCTCTCGGCGGCGCTGCTAGAGTTCTGAATACCATCAACCTGTCCTGCAAGAAGATTTACTCCCTGAAGAAAACGGGAGACTGTCGTACGCGGATAATTATTGAAGAAGCTCGAACTGTAATGTCATTTCGTCGGCTGTTTCTGAACCATGCTT
The DNA here is from genome assembly GCA_035274925.1 of Pyrinomonadaceae bacterium. Classification (GTDB taxonomy): domain Bacteria; phylum Acidobacteriota; class Blastocatellia; order Pyrinomonadales; family Pyrinomonadaceae; genus UBA11740. The sequence goes on from DATENS010000319.1 coordinate 3,247, forward strand.
AGGCTGGCGATTACGTAAGGGATATAAACCAGGCCCAATGGGTTTCCGTCTTTTAGCAGCTTAAGCCGCGCCCGGCGGACCGCATCACCAATCTGTGCGCCTTCCAAAAAGTTGCGCAGACATTCTTCGGCAAAAGGACGTGCCAGTTGTTCGAAGATCGTAATCTCAGTTCCGATCACTCCGCTGGCCCCCGCCACATTCACGAACGCGCTAATGAATTCCATCGCCACATCCGGCTCGAGGGCCGCGGTGTGACAGCCGTTAATGAAAACCAGCGGGCGTGGAGATTTCCAGCGGATCTTCTCGTGCCGCAAATTATCGCGCGTAATCCCTTTTTCTGTTGCCGGCCCAACCTGAATAAAGGGAACCGTGCCGGACATTCCGCCGTGACAGTAAAAGTAAACCAGATGCGAAGACTTCTCCCGCAACAGCTTTAAGACCGCGTCGCGCGTGTCCGCATAATTCCAGCCCAGTCCCTGCCTCAGTGATTGAAGTACTTGTTCGTGTTTTGTCCGTAAGGTGAAGGCTTTATCCGTAGAAACTCCCACCGTTAATTCGGGCCGCTCGTCCCAAAAGATTTGGGACGGCAACTCGCCGGTCGACTTGAGAGAGAGGGGCATTCCCAAACTGTGGCGAAATCCCCAGAACCCGCTGGGGCAAACCACAGTATCATCGCTTCCATTTCTGGAAGGACATAGTCCTTTAAAACAACTTGACTGTTCTAACGGCACCGCCGCGTCGATAGATTGAAGGAAGGCTGGGCACAGAGAATAGCTGCTTGCGTTTGTTTCAAGCCCATAGTCATAAATCATCGCCGCGGGCAAAACATGTCGCGCTGATTGTTTGAGCGCGATTTGAATCATGCCGGGAGTCTTCATCAACTCGGCCAACTCATCGGATTCGTCTACGCTGCCAGTTAGTCTCTCGATAATCGCGTCGTAAAACGTATACCCCCAGATAGCAAACCTCACCAGATCAGACTTGAGTCTTTCCAGGTTGCGGGCTCCCGTATACAGATAGGATCGCTTGGGGCTCGAGTTCCAGGGTTCCTTGTCACCCCACGAAGCTTGACGCAGGGCCTCGCGTGCCAGCGTTATCCAGTTCTGGATCTCCTGGCCGTCGAATGAGGCGTCGCCTTTGAACTGCTTCTCTCCGAAGAAACGGAATCCATGAGTTCCGTTGCCGTTATCGTTAATGAACAGGCTCAGGCGATGAGGTTCCATCCCGGTGAGGGTTGCCGGGCTGAGGCTGCGAGACAAAGTGTAGTCCACCTTCGATCGCAGCGCGCGCTGGTAGCTGCGGCCCGGGGAAAGATCCACCTTCACCTCGATCAGGCGTGACTGCACCAGAATTTGTTCGTAGTAGATATTACAACGGAGCCGGAACCTGCCGGCCTTTTCCAAAGTTCGGACCGGAAAAAAGAGGCGCTGCTGCAGCATCGCGGCGCCGGCCCGAATCTCCTTACTACTTCCCGGCTGCCGAATAACTATCGCTCGGCCCTCGGGTGGAAGTTGGATCTCGCCCACATCGGCTCCCGGCGTAATTTTAAGACCTTCATTGAAATCGAAGAGAGCCACCGTTAGCTTGGCCTCAGGGGGAAGATGTTCCTCGGGCAGGGACGTTGGTTCTACCTCGATCGAACCCTCGACTTCAGTGCCGACTTCGACCCAGAAGTAGTATTTCTGACTGGCGTAAAGCGGTTGCGAGTTTGGCAGCGGTCGGCTGGCGGTTTGGGGCCGCGCAAAACCGGTATTCACGACGCGTTTGTCTCGTGAAACAGCCGATCGGCGTCGCTTCGGGGCTGCGGTGTCCTGGTACGCAGCTTTGGTCCCAACAACGTCGTACGAAACATCTTCGCCAAGGTCGAACGGAATAGGCGGCCCCTCACCGCCGGCAGCGATAGGCCAATCTTCCATTTTCGGAACAGGACCCCAGGGAGGTGTGGGCGGTCCTGCCGGCTTTGGGGTGGGTCGGATCCTGGAAGCCGCGGCGCCCCCACCGTCCTTGGCGGGGGATTTCTTCTTCGCTTTCGCCTCTGCCTTATACCAGGTTCCACCGCCACCCCCACCTCCGCGTTTCTTAGGAGCTTTCTTAGGAGGTCGAGGTCTCGGGGCCCCTCCCCCTCCCCCTCCTTCACCGGTGGGGGGACCGATTCCATAGCGAAATCTAAGGAGTGGCTTCTTCTTCGGCTTCGCTTTTTTCTTAACAGTAGCTTTCGCCTTCGCCCTTCGCTTTGGCGGCCCGCCGCCGCCCTTCTTCTTTGCGTATTTCAAACGTGCCGGTAGTGGACGAGTTGGACGCGCCATAAGTCGCACTATTTCTCTGATGGGCAAGCTTGCCCGGTTAGGCAGGCGAGCGATTCGCGATTCTAACTCCGGGAGCAAGCGCTGCAAGTGCTCCTTGAGGAGTGAGATTTGTTTGGCCGTTATGCCAACCTTCTCGTCATTTAGTTTGAGAGAGAACAGGTTAGGGGGACTGGTGGTAAAGCCTTGTTTGGTTTTCCTGACCTTAACCAATCGGCTGGTTGCGGCAATCGCAAGAGCGACGGCCAACTTTGCATCCTGGCTTGTCATTTGTTGACTCCCTGGAAATAAACAGTGAAGCAGGAGTCCACACACCCAATCCGGAAAGATTGGGACTGTGGGAAGTTATGGCTCCGGCAGACGAGCCGCTACCGGTTGATTGCATTAGCGCCGCCACCGGCGTCCATAGCGCTGGTGGTCTGATTTACGTATTCGGGAATAAATTCGTCGTCAGCAACTTTCTTTCGCCGCCCGTCGAGGAACCAATCGACGCCGAAGTTCTTGGTCATTCCCACCATGAAAATCAGCACTACAAAGTAACTGAAGAAGCCTGTCGCCAAACCCAGGCCGTACGCACCGAACATTGCGGTCTTCGCCTCGAATAGCGCAGTGATTCCGCCGCCGCCGATTATTCCGATCAGCGTCACTAGATCGCTGAGCTGAACGTCACCTTTGCGGTATCGGTTTATGTAGTAGACATACCACCCAATCAGGAAGCCAAAGCCTGCGGCCCCCCAGAGAATGATCGTGCGGTCTGACATGAGGAGTCTCCTTTCGATGCTGAGAGTTACATTGGAGTCGCGAAGCGTTTGCGCAAACCGCTTCGCCACAGAAACCCAACCAACCAGGCGAGGACCGCGGCGATGACAAAAGCAATAAGTCCTCGCCACGCTTCAATCAAGAAAATTCCGGCGCCCAGCAGAACTGTGCCAACTGCCACAGACAAAATGTTTCGCCAGTTGCTTTGCGGTACGCCTTTCAAACCGCCAATGAGGCAGCCCCAAACCAATCCGATGCCGATCCCACCCCACATGGCGGCGAGATGCTACTTCAATTGCCGTCATATGGGAAGAAAAATTGCTAAGGCTAATACTTGCTTCTAATCCAAATGGTTTGGGGGCCCTCCTTTGTTAACAAGAAGGCGTTGACTTATTGCCGCGGTGGAACGCTTCAGCAGATCTCAGGAACATCCTGAGCCGTGATGACAAGGCCAATTTGCCCATTGCTAGTTGGCCTTCCTGACAGTAAACTCCGCTTTCCGTTTTTTTGCCGATTCCATTTGCTGGAGCACCGCTTGAGAAAGATAACCTTCAAAGATCGTCTGCGTTACCACTTCGACAACATGATGTCGAAAGGCCCGATTGCATTAATTGGGTGGCTGGCCATCGCATCGGCAATTCTGATCGTCGTCGTATCCCTGGTCGTGATCACGCTGGGCATCGGTCCGGAAGGCAAAGCGACTTTTCTGGAAGTGGCCTGGGCCAGTCTGATGCGCACGCTCGATCCCGGCACCATGGGTGGCGATGAAGGCAGTCGAACTTTCCTCTTCGCGATGTTAACCGTGACGCTGGGCGGTATTTTTATCGTCAGTATTTTGATCGGTATTCTCACCACCGGCATCGAGGGCAAGCTCGAGGAATTGCGCAAAGGACGATCTTTTGTAGCGGAAAAAGGTCACACGGTAATCCTCGGATGGTCATCGCAAATCTTCACCTTGATTTCCGAGCTGATCGTTGCCAACGAGAATCAAAGGCACTCCTGTATCGCAATCCTCGCGGAGAAGGACACCGTGGAGATGCAGGATGAGATCCGCTCCAAGATAGGAAAGTCTGGCCGGACGCGAATTGTCTGTCGCACCGGCTCGCCCATGGATATGGATGATCTCGATATCGTTAATCCTCAGGACGCGCGCTCGATAGTTGTGTTGGCGCCGGAGGTCGATGATCCCGATTTCCACGTCATCAAATCTATCCTGGCGCTCACTAACGATTCGAATCGTTCTGAGCATCACTACCACATCGTGGCGGTAATTCGTGAGGTCAAGAATTTCGAAGTGGCGCAAATGATCGGCGGCAAGGAAGTGAAACTAATACTCGCGGGCGACATGATGGCCCGCATCATGGCCCAAACCTGCCGCCAGTCTGGCCTCTCGGTCGCCTACACTGAACTTCTCGACTTTGGCGGCGATGAAATCTATTTCAAAGACGAGCCTGAGCTGACGGGCAAGACATTCGGCGAGACGTTAATGGCTTATGAGGATTCAGCCGTCATGGGCATCCGGTTCAAGGATGGACGGATACAACTCAACCCTCCGATGGAGACGCGTGTTGAAAGCGGAGATGTGATGATCGTCATCTCAGAGGACGATGACACGATAAACCTTTCTCGTTTGACCGAATATCACATCGAGAGCGACGCGATTCAGGAAACCGAACCGAAACCGCCAGGACCGTGGCACACGTTAATGATTGGCTGGAACGAGCGCTCACCGTCGATCATCAGGGAATTGGATAACTATGTGGGACCGGGCTCTGAAGTAACTATCGTCCATGGCGCGACAGTCGATGTGGACACCCATCTGCCGTCCAGTGGGAATGGCAACAAAGTCTTGCGCAATCTATCAGTCACATTTCGCGAGGGTGATACGACCGACCGGCAGACGCTTGAGGCCCTCGCAGTTCATAAATACGATCACATCATTGTCCTCAGCACACACGAAGAGGATTCGGCGCCTATCGATCCTCAGGAAGCTGACGCCAGAACCTTAATCACTCTGCTTCATCTTCGCGACATGTCGGATAAGTCGGGTACTCCGTTGTCTATCGTGAGTGAGATGCTCGACATCAGGAATCGCGAGCTGGCGCAGGTAACTCGCGCCGATGATTTTGTGGTGAGCGATAACCTGCTGAGCTTGATGATGTCCCAGATATCCGAAAACGCGGAGCTGGCGACGGTGTTTCAGGACTTGTTTGACCCTGAAGGATCGGAAATCTATTTGAAGCCGGCTGAAGAATATGTGCCGATGGGACGTCCCTTAAACTTCTACACGGTCGTCGAAGCTGCCCGGCGGCGCAATCAGGTAGCCATCGGTTATCGCGTGCAGGCTGAGGCTTATGACGTTAACCGGGACTATGGTGTGAAAATCAATCCGCCTAAGTCGCTGCAGACTACCTACGCGAAAGGCGATCGAATCATCGTGCTGGCGGAAGACTAACAAGGCGAAGAGTCCGCGTAGCGGACTAGATCCCCAGCACGTCTATCAATTCCTGCACCGACGCCGCACTCTTCTGCAACGCAATACGCTCTTCGGCCGTCAATGTAATCTCGATTACCTGTTCCAGTCCTTTCGCGCCGAGCTTGCACGGGACGCCCACGTACAATCCATTAACGCCGTACTCGCCTTCGAGATAAGCCGCGCAGGGCAGGATCTTTTTCTTGTCTTTCAAAATCGATTCAGTCATTTCCACGGCCGCGGCTGAAGGGGCGTAGTAGGCCGAACCGGTTTTCAATAGCGCCACAATTTCCGCGCCGCCGCCCGCGGTGCGTTTTACGATCGCGTCGATCTGATCTTTCGGCAACAACTCGGTGACCGGAATCCCCGCGCAAGTGGAATAGCGGGGCAGCGGCACCATAGTGTCGCCATGGCCGCCCAGCACAAATGCGGTTACGTTCTCGACTGAGACGTCCAGGGCCTCGGCGAGAAAGCAGCGCATGCGCGCGGAATCAAGCACGCCGGCCATGCCGATGACCCGGTGCTTGGGAAATCCAGAGCGCCGCAACGCAACCTGGCACATCGCGTCGAGCGGATTTGAAACAATGATCAGGATTGAATTGGGAGACGACTTAACTATCTCGTCCACGACCTTGCCGACGATGTCCGCATTCGTCTTCAACAGATCATCGCGGCTCATCCCGGGTTTACGCGCGAGGCCGGCGGTGATGATCACGACGTCTGAGTTGGCGGTCTCAGCGTAGCTGTTGGTTCCGGTCAGGCGCACATCGAAGCCTTCGACGGGGGCCGCCTCAGCCAGGTCCAGCGCCTTGCCCTGAGGCACACCCTCAACGATGTCGACCAGGACAACGTCACCGAGTTCCTTCGAGGCCAGCCAGTGCGCCGCCGTGGCGCCCACGTTTCCCGCGCCCACAACCGTAATCTTGTTTCGTGCTCCCATAGTCAGTCCTTTCCGATCCGATCTCTAATCGTGTGAACAATAGTGCAAGTTTATTTGGATTGCTTGAGCGCCGTTAAGCGCGCAATGTTTATAGTTCAAGACTCCCCTTTTTTCAAAGCGGTGAAGGGAAGCATGGTGCGCACCAACGCCGAAGGCGTTGAGACCTCCAGCCCAGCGTTGCGCGCATTAGCGCGCTACGCTGGGGAAACGAGGTAGGACGCTGTCACAACCCCTTCGGGGTTGCGGCAAATGTTTCGTTGTTCCCCAGGCTAGCGCGCTGGCGCGCAAGCCTGGGCTGAAGGACGAAACGCCTTCGGCGTAATGATCGAACATTCCTCTTCTTAGCAGCGGGATTTACAATGACCTGCACCTGCGATAAACACTTTACTTTTCTTGAGCCCAACGGAGCGAACCGCTGTCTGACGACTTGACAATCAAATCTGCCACCGAACTCGTCGCATTAATTCGATCGCGAGAAGTCTCTGCTTTTGAAGTTGTGGAAGCGCATCTGCAGCGAATCGAGAGGTTGAATCCCCAACTCAACGCCATTGTCACAGTCGCCGAGGACGCTTTGGAGCGTGCCCGCCAAATTCAAGCCACTTCTTCAACGAGTTTGCTTCATGGCCTTCCCATCACAGTCAAAGACACGATCGACACGGCGGGCTTGCGCACGACGGCGGGTTCTTTAGCTCGCGCCAATCGGGTACCCAACGAAGATGCGCCGGCAGTAGCTCGGCTGAAAGCAGCGGGGGCAATCATCCTGGGAAAAACCAATACGCCGGAGATGGCGATCCCATATGAGACAGACAATGCGGTTTTTGGCCGGACTAATAATCCTCATAACCCGCTGATGACACCGGGCGGTTCGAGTGGCGGTGAAGCGGCGGCGATCGCGGCTTGCCTCTCGCCGGCCGGAATTGGCAGCGACCTTTCGGGCTCAATCCGCGTGCCCGCTCACTTCTGCGGCATCGCGGGACTGAAACCAACTACCGGCCGCGTGCCGATGGAAGGGCACACACCGGCGGCCACTGGACCGCTTTCGCTCGGCGCGTGCATCGGTCCGATGGCGCGGCACGTTGAAGATCTCGCTTTGCTCTTTCAAGTACTCGCAGATCCAACTCAATTCGAGATGGGCGGAACTGACTTGATTCCTGATCCGCGCGAGCTTCGCGGGCTTCGCGTCGGGTGGTACGTGGATGATGGGGTTGCTCCCGTCTCGAATGAAATTCAAGCGGCAGTCCAGGCAGCCGCCCGAGCTTTGGCTGATGCCGGTTTGGAAGTAAGCGAGGCTAGCCCGCCAGGAGTCTCACGTGGCTCGCACTTATGGGTCGAACTTTTTGCCGCAGCTGCTCAGAAGGAAATCGTGGCGCAGTACGAGGGAAATGAAAGCGACGCAGGTCCGCAAGTAGCTGCCTTGCTGAATCGATCCAAAAAGGCCAAAGACACTTTGGAAGAAAGAATCGCGACTGCTGAACCTCTCGCCGATGCCGTACTTGAGCGTGAAAGGCTTCGCGAAGATCTGCTCGCATGGATGAAGAAGACGCCGTTGATTCTGGCTCCAGTGGGCGCGACCGCGGCGTTCAAGCACGGCGCTGATCGTGCCGCAGTGGGGGACGAATCAATCAGTATTTTCCGCGCCTTCAGCTACTCGCAAACCTTTAATGTGCTGGGCTTGCCAAGTTTGGCAGTTCCGGTTGCACGGACCTCTGCCGGGATGCCGATTGGCGTCCAAGTGATTGGCGCGCCGTTTGAAGAACGAACTGTTTTCGCGGCGGCCAGGGTGATTGAAGAAGCGTTCGGTGGGTGGCGGATGCCGGAGGGCTAGCGAGGTGGACGCCCATCCTGCGTGTGATTTCAGGGGCGAGACGCTCGTGCCCCAAAGCCGCCGCATCTTTCATTCGCGACCGGCTTTGGTTATAGTGACGCGCGATAATTCTCAAGCGCGTAAGGGTTTTCAAACAGGAGGTCTTTCTGAGCATGGCTCTCGCAAACATCTTCCTCTTTCAAGCTGAAGGCGCAGGCGTTTTAGGCGGTTTCCTTTTGCTATTCCTGCTCTTTTTTATCGGCATCTTTTTGTTGATCGTGGCCGTCAAGACCATCAAGATTGTGCCTCAGGCGACGGTGATGTTGATTGAACGACTCGGTCGCTTTAGCCGCGTTGCTTCCAGCGGACTGAACATCATTGTGCCCTTCTTTGATCGCCCGCGCGCAGTCTACTGGACGAACTCGCGTTCGGGACTGACCTCGATTGACTTGCGTGAGCAATACATCGATTTGCCGCCCCAGCCCGTGATTACGCGCGACAACGTGACCATCCACGTCGACTCAGTTGTGTACTGGCAGATAATCGATCCCATCAAAGCCGTCTATGAGATGAATGACTTGGTGGGCGGCATCGTGCAACTAACCATCACCGGCATGCGCGCGGTGATGGGCGATATGGATCTGGATCACACGCTCTCGCAGCGCGATCAGATCAATTCCAAGCTTCGGCTCATCCTCGACGAGGCTACCGACAAGTGGGGCGTGAAGGTTACGCGCGTGGACGTTAAGAACATCAATCCGCCCGAAGACGTGCGCGTGACTATGGAGAAGCAGATGACCGCCGAGCGGAATCGCCGCGCCCTCGTGCTGCAAGCCGAAGGTGAACGCCAGGCGGCAGTTACTCGTGCTGAAGGCGAGAAGCAGGCGGCGGTGACGCGGTCGGAAGGCGAGAAACAGTCAGCCATTCTCCAGGCCGAAGGTCTGGCCCAGGCGCGTCTGCGTCAGGCCGAAGCTGAGGCCCAGGCGATTTCCCAAGTGGCCGATGCGATGCATGAACATGGGAACCCGGCGCAGTACCTGATCACCACGCGTTACATTGAAAGCCTGCGCGACATGACAAAGAGCAACAATGCGAAAGTGATTTTCATGCCGGTAGAGACGGCGAGCATGCTGTCCAGCGTGGGCACGATCAAGGAAATGCTTTCTGAAACCGGGATGAAGGGTTCGTCCGACGATTCGCAAAAGCCGCCACCGCCAAGACAGTTGCGGTAATTGTGAAGTGCGGCGACTGGTCGCCGCTTTCACACAGCGCTGACAAGTCAGCGCACTACAAAGGCTTTCGCAAGTTGGCAACTTACGCTACTCCCATGTAAAATCCTCCGCTTAACTCGTGAACGAAATAGGTAACAGTGTGACAGGTGGCGCAGTGTTGCGCCCGGACGGGCTGGAAACGCGAATTTTCCGCTCGATGGCGGCCGCAGTGGCGATCGCAGTGATCGCTAGCTCCTTTATTGCACCGTGGCGGGTGACCGCAGGGCTTCTGCTCGGAGGGCCGTTGTCACTTGTGAATTATCGATGGCTGCATGGAACGGTAACCGCTCTCCTGAGCGTTCACGAAGCGGGACAAAAGCCGCGCCCGAAGATCTGGAAACACGCTTTTCGCTATCTCGTCCTGGCCGGTGCAGTGTTTGCGGCTTACACGCTGAATCTGGTGTCATTACCCGCGACCCTTGCCGGCATGTCTTCGTTTGTAGTGGCATTATTTGTTGAAGCGTTCCGCCAATTCTATTTCTCAGTAATTCGTCGAGAGGAATCCTTTTAATGTTCTTATTGTTTTCAACCGAGGGCGCGGCCAAGACCGCCGAGAAAACCGAGGAAGCCGTTCATCACGCCCCGATCATCGTGCAACTGGTGAATCACTATTTCGGGGAATACGCGCACAACATTCAGATGAAGACCACCTACCCGATGTGGAAGTGGTTTCTGGCAAAGTTTGGCTCAACCCCTGAAGCCGCGTTCGGTGAGTACACAGCGGAAAATGCGATCCCCTGGTACACGGTCATGTTCATCATCGCGTGCATCATCAGCATCGCCTTGATCTGGATCCTGAAGGGCAGGCTTTCCGAAGACGAGCCGGGCGCCGGTCAGCAGACACTCGAGGTGGGCGTGCTGGCAGTCCGCGATATGGTCGCCGACATTATTGGTCCGCATGGCGCCAAGTATTTCCCGGTGATCATGACGTTCGCGGTGCTGATTCTGGTGTCGAACTTGATGGGCATGTTTCCGTTGTTCCTGTCGCCCACGGCTGCGACCAGTGTGACCTTTGCCCTCGGACTGTCGTCGTTTATTTACTACAACTACATCGGCATTAGTGAGAATGGAATCCTCGCGCATTTGAAACATCTGGCCGGGCCCATCTGGTGGATCGGTCCGTTCATTTTCATAATTGAGTTGATTAGTAACCTGATTCGTCCGTTTTCGCTGGGCATTCGTCTCTTCGGAAATATGTTTGCCGACGAGAAGGTGGCCGAGACGATCGCGCACCTGTTCCCGCCATTTACTTACTGGCTGGTGCCGGTGGCGCTGATGCCGCTGGGAGTATTCGTCGCCTTAATTCAGACATTTGTCTTTATTCTCTTGTCGCAGCTTTATATCAGCGAAGTTTCGCACGCGCCACACGAAGAACACGAGCACGACCACGCGGAACACGCCGAGCACGGTGAAGCACTGGCGGCGGCATAGTTTGTTTTGATTTTTTATTTAGCGCGCGTCGAGCGATACGGCAAAGCGTCGTACACGTTGACGCGCAGGGATTGAACGCGAGCTGCGGCGCAACGCCAAACCGTCGATAAAAAGTTTCTGTCAAAGAAATACAAAGTCCGAATCGCTGGCGCACCGTCGTAAGTGGGGGCGGTGAACACCGGGTTCGAACGAACTCATAAAACGGTTTTGCAGGAGCATTGGGCTCGATTTTGCCGAGTGAAGATCTCTTCACTTGAGGAGAACGAAATGAAAAAGATTGTCATGCTAAGTCTGGTGGTACTCGGTGTGTTGATGTTGGCCACCCCGGTACTGGCTCAGGCACAGACGGCTGAAGCAGCGGCGGCCTCTGCGGTTGGTTACAGGTACATTGCGGCGGGTATCGGTTTTGCCATCGCCGTTTTCGGCGGCGCCATCGGCCAGTCGAAAGTAGCCGCGGCCGCTTGTGAAGGCACCGCGCGCAATCCGGGCGCATCGGCTCGTATTCAGACGATGATGATTCTCGGTCTCGCGTTGATCGAATCACTGGTGCTGTTTGCGTTGCTGGTGGTATTCGCCGGTATCAAATAAGTCCGATCAGAGTACGACAAGCGCCAGCTTGCTGTACTGAAAACAGTGCGGGCGGGGCTTTCGCTTCGCTCGCATTTTCTTTTTGTAAGGGTCAGAACCACGAGCAGCGAGCGGATCGCACATTGCGTCTCAGATCCCTCGCGGTCGTGTAACACGGCATCTTTGCTCGTCATCTGGGCATCTGATACGCTACGAAAAACGCGAACGCGCGAATTACCAAATGAAAGTTTGTCCCGTTTGTGAGAGAAGATTCCCGGACTCGATGACGCTGTGCTCGGCGGACGCCGCTGCATTGCGCAGGCTTGAAGACCCGCTCATCGGGCAAACCCTCGCGGGCAAATACCGCGTCGACAAACTGATCAAAACCGGCGGCATGGGCTCAGTCTATCGCGGCAAGCACGTGCTGATGGACAAGACTGTCGCCATCAAAGTCCTGCGTCCGTCGCTGGCCGTGGATGATGCAGTGGTCGCCCGATTTTCTCGCGAAGCCAAGGCGGCGTCGCGAATTTCTCATCCGCATGCGGTAAGCGTTACCGACTTTGGCGAAGCCGAGAACGGCGTGGTGTTCCTGATCATGGAATATCTCGATGGCCGCACGCTGAAGGAAGTCATCAACAGCGAAGGCGCGTTGCCGCTCGACGAAGCAGTAGAGATCATCCGCCAGGTGGCCGGGGCGCTCGACGCTGCTCACGGTCAGGGCGTCGTGCATCGCGACTTAAAGAGCGACAACATCATGCTGGTGAGTCATAACGGCGACCGGTGGGCCAAAGTACTCGATTTTGGTATAGCCAAGATTCAACAGGCGGAAGGCGTCCGCGACATGGATATCACTGAGGCAAATCTTGTCGTGGGGACGCCCCAGTACATGTCGCCTGAGCAATGCTCGCAAATGGGACCGCTGGATGCGCGCTCGGACATTTATTCATTGGGAATAATTGTTTACGAGATGCTGGCGGGAAAGGTGCCTTTCACGGGTGAGTCACCGACCGTCATCATGATGAAGCAGGTGCAGGACCCGGCGCCCTCGATCCTTTCGGCGCGTCCTGAGCTTCCGGAAGAGACCGACGCGATAATTAAGCGTGCCCTGGCGAAACAGCCTCTTGATAGATATCAAACCGCGGGTGACTTTTCTTCTGCGCTGACCAGCCTGGTGGCCACTACCGGCGAGGCGGCACGCGTGTCCGGGCCAATCAAGGCCGCGGACACAGTCGCCAACGCTCCGGTGACCTTGGTTGCTGACGATGCCGATGAAGAGACCGTGGTCAGGCCGCGCCCACGACCTCCGGTAGCTCCGCAACCGTCCGCACCGCCTGATGCTGCACGCTTTAATCCGTGGCGAGTAATGGTGCCGGCAGCGATCGCGCTGGTGGCCGTCTTCGCGGTGGTATTTTTTCTAACGAGGGGCGCCGGCCAGACCGATCAGACGGGGCAGCCACTGGCTGTGGATCCTAATGGCCAGCCCGTGATGGAATCGGCAACACCGACTGGTCAAACCGAAAGCGATGTTCAGTCAGTTGCGATTCCTGGCCCAACGCCGACACCGCAGCCAACCGCCGGCAGCAATGCAAATACCGAGGTTCCCGCGACTGTCACCGGAAATTTTGGCGCGAACGACAATCGACCTGCGGGCCAGGGCAATAAAAATTCGAACCAGTCGAGTGAGCCGCCTCCTCCTCCCAGAGTCACTGGCACACCGGCCGACGCGCCACCCAAGCCAGAACCCACTGTGCGCATTATTCCAAAATCCACTCCACCTCCGAAAGCTGCCGGAACTCCGGAACAGCCCTGAGAAGGTAGGACAAACTTCAGTTTGTCTAAACAGCGAGAAGCTAACTCTTGTCGTACTTGAGGACTGCTTTGTCGATTAGGTCGAATAGTTTATTCGACGGGGAAATCTGCATCTCGATATCCAGCACGTAGCAGGGAAGGTCGAAACGCATGTCACGAAGTTTGACCTCGTCTTTGGCCGTGGTCACGAGCGCGTGGGCGCCGCTCGCGATAGCGTCCTTACTTGCCCGATCGATATCAGACTGAGTGTAGTGATGGTGATCCAGGAACGCAGTGGTATCCGCGACATCAAAATCCGCGCGCAATTGATTGAAAAAGGCCTCGGGATTACCGATTGCGCAAAGCGCAGCGACAGGCTGGCGCGCAACCCGCTTTAATTCAATCTCGTCGCCGGTCTTAATCGAGCGAATCCTCGCCGTGACTATCTGTGAGAGAAAAACCGGAGCCCCCGTGAACCGCTTAATTCGGCTAAGCAGATCCGATTCGGAACCGTTCGCGCGGGTGATCACGACGCAGTCGGCCCGCCGCAGAGAACTGATTGGCTCTCGCAGAATACCCGCGGGCAAGACTCTCTTGCTTCCCCAGGGATTGGTCGCGTCGATGACGCAAATATTGAGATCACGCGCGGTGCGGAGATTTTGAAAGCCGTCATCCAAAATGAAAACATCGCTGGCGAGATTCTCTTTCGCCCAATGCGCTGCTGAAACTCGATCGACTTCGCAAATGACCGCTGCCCTGCCTTTCAACTTCTCAGCCAGCATCAGCGGCTCATCGCCTGACTGTGCCACCTCAGCAAGAACATTGTTGCCGTCTGAAACGACGACGCGTTTGCTGGTGTCTTCACGGCCATAGCCGCGGGTCAGAATGCAAACGCGCCGGCCTTTTTGGGCAAGGTGTTTGGCGATGAATTCGACGAGCGGTGTTTTTCCCGTGCCCCCGGTCGTGAGGTTGCCAACGCTAATTACGGGAGCATCGATCTGATGCGTGCGCAATACTCCGCGCCGGTAGAGAGCAGCACGCGCGCGCATCGCCGTACCATACAAGAGCCCAAGAGGGGCAAGAGCGATGGTCGCGGCGCCATTCATTTGACAGTAGTAGCGCGGAGGGTGGAGAGGGGAAGAGCCTCGCCATAATTTGGCGGCATTCTTATGAGCTGCGAGATGATCTCAATAGTCTTTTCAGTGGCGCCCTGATGGCGCTGGCACACAGAGCTCGCGCGAGCGCCGATCTCCCGCCGAGTTGTCTCGTCAGAAAGCAGCCGCGCGATAACCGTAGCCAGCTCTGGCGCAAAATCTGAACTCTCCCGTAATTGAATCAGAGCGCCCTCCTCGAGCATCGCGTTCACAATCCCGGCAAAATTTTGCGTATGGGGTCCGGTGATTGTACAGATGCCCTGGGCTGCCGGCTCGAGCACGTTATGTCCGCCATGCGGAGTAATGCTACCGCCGACAAAGACGATTTGGGCCGATGAGTAGACGGCGCCGAGCTCGCCGATGCTGTCGAGCAGGAGCACCTGACTCTTTGCATCTTCGCCGGAGGGCGCGCCAGACCGTTTCACCCACGAGAGATCCGAAGCCGCCAGCATGGCAGCTACGTCCCGAAATCTTTCCGGATGCCGCGGCGCAATCAGAAGTCGGGCATCGGGGAATGTCGTCCCGACTGTCTTGAAGGCGCGAAGAAGAATTTCTTCTTCAGGTGCATGGGTGCTGGCGGCCACAATCAAAGGCTGGTCCGCGCGTAAGTTGAATCGTTCGCGAAGCTTAGCCGCGATAGCCTGATCAACCGCAACGTGTGCGCTGTCAAACTTCAGATTACCTGAAATCTTGAGCCGATCTTCACTGACGCCCAGTTCGCGAATTCGCTGGGCGTCCGCGGCCGACTGCATCACGGCGAGTGTCAGATCGTTCAGCACTCGCCGAACAAAAGATCGAATCAGTTTGTAGCGACTAGAGGATTTGTCTGAGATGCGTCCATTTACCAACGCCACGGGGATCTGTTTTCGCCGGCACTCGCGAAACAAGCGCGGCCACAACTCGGTTTCCATGATCAGCACGACCGAGGGTTGGATCGCGCGCAGGGCGCGGCGTACTGTCCAGGCCCAGTCGATTGGAAAATAAATAATCGCGGCTGCCTCACCGGCAAATATCTCGTTCGCTATTTGCTGGCCCGTTACCGTAGAGGTTGAAACTACCAGTTGTGAGTCGGGAAATCTCGCCCTCAGCCCGCGCACGAGTGATTGGGCGGCCCGAGTCTCGCCGACAGATACGCAATGAAGCCAGATTGTTAACTGGTCGTGAGAGCCAATTTGTGGAAGATTGCCTAGACGCTGGCCCAGTCCGGTGACGTACTTGCCATGACGAAATGCGTCGATCAGGAACCGCGGGAGTAGAAGAACAAAGCCAAGGGTCAGGAGAAGGCTGTAAAGCAGATACATAATTGCACAGACTTTAGTCTGTGTTTCGCGTTTGTGCCAACCTCAGGAAACAGGATGTGACACGCGCATCTTGCGCGTGATTTCACGGGCGGGACGCCGGTGTCACTACTTTGCGCGCTCGATGTAGCGGTTTTCTATCGGATCCACGCGAATGCGATCGCCCTCGTTGACGAACGGTGGCACTGTGATCGTGACTCCGTTTTCCAGCGTCGCCGGCTTGTTCACGTTCGAAACGGTGGCGCCTTTCATAGACGGTTCAGTCTGCGTGACCGTTAACTCGAGCGAAGGAGGAAGTTCAATTCCGATGGGAGAGCCTTCATAAAACTCCGCCTGAATTTTCAAGCCGGCCGCCAGCCACTGCGCCGCGTCGCCTAATTCGTCATCACTCAACGCAACCTGTTCGAACGTTTCGCTGTTCATGAAATGATGATGCGAGCCGTCCGAGTAAAGATATTCCATCTCGTGTTGCTCCATCGACGCCCGTTCGATCGTATCGACCGAGCGAAAGCGGTGTTCAAAAGAAGATCCGGTACGAATGTTGCGAAGCTTGGTTTGGATCATCGCGCGCAGGTTACCCGGCGTATGATGGCGAAACTCGACGACTCTGCACGGCTGTCCCTCAAATACGATTACCATGCCGCGCCTAATTTGGGTTGCTGGAATTGCCATTTCTAATTAACTGGAGCTCCTTTTATTTCGTGGGACTCGCCGATAGTCGGCGATCCGGCTGATTAGCAAATTACGTAGTCTAACGAGCGGGCTGCGCGTTGTCCAGCAGCGGCATTTGGCTCGTAGAAACGGTTGAATCACAGAAGTAGAGCGGGCAGCTCGCCTCACGAAACTTACGGATCGCTTGACGTTCTGCCCGCTCTAAGGAGGAGCCCACCTAC
Source organism: Pyrinomonadaceae bacterium (assembly GCA_035274925.1). Taxonomy (GTDB): domain Bacteria; phylum Acidobacteriota; class Blastocatellia; order Pyrinomonadales; family Pyrinomonadaceae; genus UBA11740. The sequence goes on from DATENS010000319.1 coordinate 19,928, forward strand.
CTGAATGAATAAACGTGGCAGCGGAAACAAAGTTCCACAATCGTTTGGAGATTTGTTTGGCTGGGAGCTAGGCGGCGCGGGCGCGCAACTCGAGTTTCTTGCGCACTACCCGATCCAGCCATTCCTGCGATGCCTGGTAGCGCGGGAAACGCTGTTCTTCGGAACGGAACGCCGCGGTGTGGTAATACCGCCTGCCGTTAATCACGCGGGCCGGATGCTTAATGTGAAGCATCTCGTGGTAGACGATGTATTCCACGAACCACTCGGGAACATCGCGCGAATCGAGAAGCTTGCTGATGGTAATCGTCTTATGGGCCGCGTCATGATGGCCGAGGATGCTGCGGGCCCGCCGCTTGGACCAGGTTAGGACCGGCTTCTCCATCTCACCGTCAAAGTACTGGCGGTTCAATCGTGAAAACATCCGGTCGAGGTCGTAAGCCTTTCCCTGCGCGGAAGAAATAATCTTGCGCCCGCGCTTTTGCCGGGTCACATCCGATGCCCGCAAGACTTGCGGACTGAAGGCGTACGCGCGATAGACACGCTCATGCGCCGGCGGGACTTTGCGCGAGAGCAGCCTCGCCACCAGCAGGAACGCGAGGGAGCGAATTACTTCCGGCGGCGCCGATTGGAAAATGTCCGACAGCCGCACATACACGCGGCCGGCCCGAACTCGAATGGTGTGGTGGAGACCGACGTAGGGATAAAACTTCACTTCAATGTCGGCAAGATTTAGCCGAAACTTCCGCCCAGCCGGATCGAGCTGACGGAAGGCTTCACCAAAAACTCGCTGCAGATGAAAAGGCGCTTGGGCCATAACCGGAAGGCGTCTGACGCCCTCATCTTAGGGGCGGGTCAAAGCCGGCGTCAAACGTCGCCCGCGAACCTTCAAAAACGCTTTGGAAAACCTGCTTCCCGCGGTCGTGAAAGGACTGAGAGAGGTTTTCAATCTCTTAGACGTTTACGTAAGCTTAGGCCAGTCAACAAGTTGCGCCGTAAGTGAGCCGGCAGGTGCGATCGCCGCAGGCTTCTGCCCGAGACCCCGAGTCTTTTGTTAACAAGCATTTGCGGGCCTTTTGGTTATTGGCTATACTGACGCCGCGCTGACCAGAATTTTGTAAATTGACACCGGCACCGCGCGGTTGGGCAGCGTTCAACAGCATGACCAACCGATCTCCAAGTACGCGACCCGGACGACCCAGCCCCGATTCCCGACGGCAGGCGGTCCTTTCCACCATTATTCACGAGCACTTAGTGACCGGAGACGCAGTTGGATCTCACGTGATCTCCGAAAAGTTTGCCCACGCCATGGGCTGGAGCTCGGCCACGATCCGAAACGTGATGGGCGAGCTTGAAAAGTCCGGCTTTCTCGAACAGCCTCACACGTCAGCAGGTCGCATTCCAACTGATCAGGGTTACCGGTACTACGTCGACAACATCGTCGGCGGTACGCGCTTGTCACGCGCCGATTTGAAAGCGATCGAAGGAATTGGTTCGGCAGAGGACATGAAGGACCGTCCCGATCGCTTGATGGAAAAGGCGTCTCACGTGCTTTCGGAGATTTCCAAGAACGTAGGTATTGTCGTCTGGCCGTCGCTTTCTGAAAACTGCCTGCACCACATTAGTTTCCTCAATCTTCCGGACAATCGCATTCTGGTGGCGCTGGTATCGAGCTCAAACACAGTTCAGGACAAAGTGATTCATCTCGACGAGCCGTTCATGCAGGACGAGCTGGATCGGACCGCGCGCTATCTCAACACAGAATTCCACGGCAAGAGTCTCCGCGCGATTCGCACCGACATTATCAAGCTGATGAAGGCGGAAAAAGCCCTGTACGACCAGCTCCTGCGCAATGCCATTCTCCTGTGTGAGCGAAGTCTCGAAGGGGAAGAGAGCGCCGCGGGAGAAGTCTACGTTGACGGCGCTTTCAACATCCTCACCAAACCCGAGTTTACGAATCGCGAGAAATTGCGCGAGCTATTTGAGACGCTGGAAGAAAAATCGCGCCTGGTCAAGATTCTGAACGAATGCCTTTCGAGCGACCCCATTGGCCGTCATGTGAAAGTCATGATCGGAAACGAGAACCACTTGCCCTCGCTCAAGCATTGCTCGGTAATCACCGCGTCCTATCGGGTGGCGGGAGACATCTCCGGAACCTTGGGGGTGGTGGGCCCGACCAGAATCGAGTATGACCGGATGATGGCTGTGGTAAACTACTTAGCGCGGTTCATCGAGCGTGCTCTTTCGAACGATGTGCCTCTTCAATGAAGTGATAGATTTCTGCTTCGACAAATCCCTTAAGAATAGTAAGTAGGCTTAAATGGCTTCAGACCGAAAACCTCAGGCTGCGAACAGTATTCCGATTCGGTTCGTGGACGACCCGGAAGCTGAGACCGAAGAAAACGAAATGGACGATTTCGATCAGAATTCCGCCGCTGATGTTGACGAAATGGCGTTTGATTCTGCGGGGGAAACGAAATTCGAAGAGGGCGGGTCCGCTGAGTTATTGGCAGCGACTGCCGAGGTGAAGCGTTTGCAAACTGCGCTGGCGGAATCGCAGGAAGCGGTGGCGCGGCGCCAGGCCGACTTTGAGAATTATCGAAAGCGAGTCGAACGAGAGCGCACTGAAACTTACAATCGACTGGTGAGCGACCTGGTGCGTAAGATTTTGCCGGTCGTCGACAACCTGGGTCGCGCGCTCGATGCCGAACGTTCGATCGAAGCAAGCGAGTCAAAAGAGTTTCGCCACTTCCTGAACGGCGTCGAGTTGATTGCCAAGCAGCTCAATGAAGTTCTGGAAACATTTGGCGTTGAGCCGATTGCCGCCGTGGGCGAACACTTCGATCCGCATATCCATGAAGCAGTTGTTACCGAACCTTCCGATGAATACGAGCCCGACACCGTGATTGAAGAACTGGCGCGCGGTTACCGCATCGGCGATCGCCTGCTGCGTCCGGCCATGGTCAAGGTCTCGTCACAAAAATCAGACTAGTCCCTGATTTTGGAAACATGCCAAAAATAATCGGTATAGATTTAGGCACGACAAACTGTTGTGTGGCCGTCCTTGAAGGGGGCGCCGTGCAGATTATTTCCAACAAGGAAGGCGGCCGCACTACACCCAGCGTCGTGGGTTTCACCGATAAGGGCGAGCGACTGGTCGGCCAGATTGCCAAGCGCCAGGCCGTTACCAACGCCGCCAACACGGTCTATTCGGTTAAGCGGCTTATCGGCCGCAAGTTTGACTCGGCCGAAGCGCAGCGGATGCGCCAGACTGTCCCGTTTGAGATTGTCACTTCGCCAAACGGCGACGCCCACATCGAGGTCCAGGGAAAGACTTACAGCCCGCCTGAACTCTCGGGAATTCTGCTGCAGCGATTGAAAGCCGCCGCCGAGGATTTTCTGGGCGAGGCTGTCAGCGAAGCAATCGTCACGGTCCCGGCCTATTTCGACGACACCCAGCGACAGGCGACGAAAGACGCGGGGAAGATCGCCGGATTGCTGGTCGGTCGCATTATTAACGAACCTACCGCGGCCGCATTGGCCTATGGCCTCGGGAAATCTGAATCCGAGAAGATCGCTGTCTACGATCTCGGGGGCGGCACTTTCGATATCTCAATTCTGGAAATGAATAACGGCGTCTTTGATGTTTTATCGACGTCGGGCAATACGTTCCTGGGCGGTGAGGATTTTGACGAGAGCATCATGAACTGGATGGCTGATCAGTTCATGGAAGACACCGGGATTGACCTGCGCAAGGACCGGCTGGCCCTGCAGCGTTTGAAAGAAGCAGCCGAGCGCGCCAAGTGCGAGCTGTCATCGGCCTCTGAGACTACTTTCAATCTGCCTTTTATTGCGGCCGATGCCTCGGGTCCGAAGCATTTGAACAAGAGCCTGACCAGGGAGAAATTCGAAGAGCTGGTCACGGAGCTGGTCGAGCAAACGATCGAGCCTTGCGAGCGGGCCCTGCGCGACGCAAAGCTGGAAGCCAGCCAGATCGACAAAGTCATCCTCGTCGGCGGTCAAACTCGTTCTCCGATCGTCGAGCGTACGGTCACCCGGATTTTTGGCAAGACCCCCTCCGCGGAAATCAACCCGGACGAAGTAGTGGCCATGGGCGCCGCGATTCAGGGCGGCGTGCTCACCGGGGACGTGAAAGACATCGTGCTGCTCGACGTGCTGCCGTTAAGCCTGGGACTGGAAACGCGCGGCGGTTTGTTTACGCGCATCATCGAGCGCAACTCGACCATCCCGTTGCGTAATAGCCTGAACTTCACCACCGTTGTCGACAATCAGTCATCGGTTGAGATTCACATCCTCCAGGGCGAGCGTGAAGTTTCCAGCGGCAATCGCAGCCTCGGCAAATTCGAGCTCGTCGGCATACCGCCGGCGCCGCGTGGCGTGCCCCAAATCGAAGTCTCGTTTGAAGTCGACGCCAATGGCATTGTGTCTGTTTCCGCCACTGATAAAGCGACCGGACGCGAGCAGCAAATGCTCATTACTCCTACTTCGGGTCTTTCTCAGGAAGAGATCGAACGCATCATCAAGCAAGCCGAAGAGATGGCCGAAACCGATCGCACTGAACGCGAACTAGTCGATTTGCAAAATAAGGTGGCCGGTCTGGTGAGAAACACGCAGCGCACCTTTCAGGAATTTGGCGGGCTGCTTGAAAAGGAGCATCAGGACGCCGGCGAGCAAATTCTCAAGGATGGCGAAGCTGCTGCGCAGGCCAGTGAAATGGGCGAGATCAGAATGGCGCTTGATGCCCTGGAACGGCTCGGGCGGCAACTCACCAACGCGATGATGAAACAGGGAGCGGAAGAAGAGGCCAAGAAGGATTGAGCAAACAACACGGGTTCGGATAGAATCCCAAAAGCGGTCAGTGGCTTGCCGGCAAACCGGCATAACTGCTGGCCGCTCGTTTCAGCAGTTGAACATATGGCGAATAATAAACGCGATTATTACGAAGTTTTAGGTGTGTCCCGGACAGCCGGCGATCAGGATTTGAAGAGCGCCTACCGCAAGCTCGCGCACCAGCACCATCCCGACAAGAATCCCGACGATCCTCACGCCGAGGAGAGGTTCAAAGAAGCGGCAGAGGCTTACGCGGTGCTTTCTGATCCGGAGCAGCGCAGCCGCTACGATCGCTTTGGACATGCGGGCGTGTCGAGCGCCGCGAGCGCCGCCTGGGGCGCGCCCGGCTTTGGCGGGATTGAAGATATTCTCGGGGACCTGTTCGGTTTCGGAGATGTGTTCAGCGGCGCGGGTCGCGCCGGTTCACGACGATCAGCCCAGCAGCGGGGCGCGGACCTCCGTTACGACCTTGAGATCTCATTGGAACAGGCAGCCGTGGGAATGACGGCCCAACTGCGGATTCCAAAACTCGAAACGTGCGAAACCTGCAGCGGCTCGGGCAGTGCACCGGGCACCAAACCCGAAACATGTCGCGCCTGCGAAGGCGCCGGGCAAGTCCGCTTTCAGCAGGGCTTCTTTTCTGTGTCGCGAACCTGTGGTAACTGCCGTGGTACCGGACAAGTAATCACCTCGCCATGCGAAACGTGTCGCGGCATGGCAAGGATCGAACGTGAAAAGCAGATCGAAGTGAAGATCCCTGCCGGTGTCGAGACTGGATCTCGACTGCGCCTGCAGCATGAGGGCGAGTCGGGTGTGTATGGCGGGCCGGCTGGAGATCTCTACGTCGTGATTCACGTGGCCGAACACGAGCTGTTTGAGCGGCAGGGAAACAACCTCTACGCGTCGATTCCGATTACCTTCGCGCAAGCCGCGTTGGGCGCCGAAGTTACAGTTAAGACGCTCAGCGGCGAAGACGCCTTGAAGGTGCCGGCGGGTACGCAAACCGGAACGGTGTTTCGCGTGCGCGGGCAGGGCATGCCAGTGCTCGGCGGTCGTGGCCGTGGAGATTTGTTTGTTTCAGTTTCGGTGGTGACGCCGACGATGTTGACGCGCGAGCAGCGGAAACTGCTAGAGCAGCTATCTCACATCGAAACCAAGGACCTGGAAGACAAGAAACTGTCAGAAAAGGTCAGGGATATCTTCGGGTAGTGGTTTCCTTCGCGCCTTTGCTCCTTTGCGTGAACCACTAGATCCACAACGAAATTCACGCCAAGGCGCCAAGGCGCAAAGCGAACAATCCTTGCCCGCAAAAAGAGTCCCAGCGCCTCGTCTTACAACCGAGAAAGGTTCCTTTTATGAAATCCCCCTCCGCCATTCGTCGCACCACCGGTTCGTTGCTTCTGCTAATTCTGCTTGCGGGGTTCTCATCCGTATTTGCCCAGGATGAGTATGCCGAGCTGAAGAAGTGGGAGACATTTGATTTTGCCGGCCAGAAGATCGCTCCGGCGGAAGTGAAGGCGCTGACCCTCGATAATTTAGAACTGGTGCGCGGGATTGTGTTTGGCAAGCACGGGCGGGTTTTTAAGGATCCGGAAATCCGTCGCTACCTGGAGTCCCGCGACTGGTACAAACCGAAAGCCGATTTCAGCAATGCCTCGCTCAACGATACTGAGCGAGCCAATCTGGATGTCATCAGGATCGCCGAAGCCGAACAGCATGAGACCGTGCAACCGGGCGACATGCGCATTTATCAGAACCGCGCGCTCACCCGCAGAAAGCTCGGCACCCACACGAATGCGGAGTGGACCGTGTTGGCCTCAGAGATTGAAGCCATTCACGGCAAGCGCTTTAACGGAACGCCCTGGCTGCAACAGTATTTTGACGAGCGTTACTGGTACCGCCCGGCCGACAAATACGATCCGAAGAGCCTGTCCGCAGTCGAACAAAAGAATCTAAGGCTGATCGAAACTGTTCAGCGGCGACAACGCCGTGTCGCTATTGCGCCGGGCGACATGGAGCTGTTCGAGGACAAACTGATTGCCGCAACGATGCTGCGCGGCTTGAGTCTGCACGAACTTCGACTGCTCCGGAACGAAATCTACGCGCGCCGGGGCCGGTACTTTCAGACGCTCTGGCTGCAGCAGTATTTTGGTAGCCAGCCCTGGTACGATCCGAAAGAGGATTTCAAGGACGAGCAACTGACGGGCAAAGACAAAACCAACGTTGAAACGATCGTCGCCTATGAAAACAAGTTGCATAACCAGATCAGCTTGAAGCCGATCACCCGCGCCCTTTTGCAGGGTCTATTTGTCGAGGACGTCCGCAAAATGCGCGACGAGATTTACGCCCGTCATGGAAAGGTCTTCAAAGACCCGTGGACGCAGAAGTATTTTGCCAGCCTGGACTGGTACAAGGCCGACCCGAAATACACTGACGCTTCCCTGAGCGCGGTGGAAAGGCAGAACCTCGTAACCATCGCAGCGTACGAAAAGAAAGCCGTATCTGCGATGGATACGATAGAAGGTTGATAAGGCCTACTTTGGGTCCCGCGTGCCGGGGCCGAAAAAACAAAACAGTAAGCAGTAACCGCAAGCTCACTTGCCATTCGTGGCCTGGAGGAACACTTCCAGACCTCCGTTCAGAAACCTCAGCTGCTGTGAAGGAAAAAAGGCCTCATATCGAACCCGAGTTTGGTTGTTTGTGCCAAACTGGACGGCAGTGATGAAGGGCGGCCGCTCGCGGGATGCGTAGGCGCGCGTAAACAGCGAGCGAATATTCAGATCCTCGTCAGGGAACGAGTAGCCGATAACGATCCAGTCATCCGACCTCCGCAACCAATTCAGAGCTTGTTGCCAGACACTGATCAGATTCGGCGAGCGCACTTCTCGCACGAACGAAGGCGAGACTATCTGCACTTCTAATTTCGCATGACCGCAGTGACAGGTATTACTGTTCTCGATCTTGCGGTCATAGGCGAACACTGCGATATCCACTCGAGGGTTAACATACACGCGGTCGCATAGTCCGCATCGCAACCAGTTTGTCGAGCCATGGAGTTTGTAGAGCCGCGCTGCGGCGCTACCGGGCGAACCATTACATCCGGAGGTGATTTGTCGGACGGCCAGGTCCAGTCAAATCCAAAATCCACCCCCAGCTTTTCCACCGTGCTCATCCCCGCGCGATTAAAGCTCCAGGCCTGCTCCATCGCCACGTCGTAGTTCGAGGTGATGACCCCTACTTGTGTCTTGTCTGTTCGTGTCCTGTCCAACCAGTTGGCAAGTTGCGGCGCCAATTTGTTCGAGCTGCGAGGAGGCCAGAATCCCGGCGCCTTGGCCCTGGTCTCGTGCGCGATGGCTTCGTAGATTGCCCGCTCCAGCAGGCTGCGGGCGTCTTTTAATTCATCCGGGGTTAAGCCAAGGATGATCGAATGTCCGGCACTGAGCGAAAAATCCAGCATCGAAAGCAGCGACGTGACAAGCGGCAAACGCTCCTTGCAGTCCTTAAGAAATGTTTTGTTCAAAGCCATGCCCGGACACAACGCCAGCAAGATTCTCTTCAACAGCTTGCGATCAGCAGCATTTTGCGCCCGGGTATTAATGCGCGCGTCTGCGAACAGATCATCATTAATCAGACCGTCGAGAATAATGGGAAGCAGTTCGTTGGTGAGCGGCCATCCGAATGTGCTCGAAGCGCCCGCTCCGAGGAACACGGCGATCTTTCCTTTCCGGCTTTTAATCTCGTTCGCGGCCTGTTGAGCAGCGCTCAGCGCGGTCTTTTTGATCGCCTCGGCTTCAAGCATTTCCGCTTGCTTGCGCAGGGCGGTCGCTTTTCTGCTGAGACTTACGGCTTGATCGGCAGCTTTCGGTTCAGAGGGATTTAACGCCTCAGTTTCGAGTTTTTCTGCTTGCCGGCGCAGGTTTGTCGCTCGGGTGCTGATGCTGGATGGGTTCGAGGGAACGACATCGGTGGGATCCGTGGTCTTCATATCGCCTCCGCTTGTGATGGCGCGTTCTTGTAGGAAGTGCGCCAACTGTGATGAGTTGTAGCGCTAAGTGTCAGGACCTGAGAGTCGAGTCCACTCCAACACGCGAGGTGGAGGCCTTAATATCACTTTACAGGAGAGCTTGCAATGCGTTTGGTTGCTGTTGCAGTGAGGCAAGGGCGCTAGCGACCGTACGGGAGGGCTCCTACGAGAATTAATGAGCGAGCCTCGTCAGCCTAAGAATTTGCCAGAGAGTCGAGCTTGCTTCTGACGTGAGCGATCCGCGTTCGTAAATCGTTCTCGTCGGCACTGAGCACCTGGTTGTTTCGGTAGAGCTCTTTTCCCGCGGCCATCGTGAAACGCACATCACGTCCTGACGACGAGAAGATTAGCGCTTGCACCGGATCATCCACTGGTTGTTGATGAATACCGTCAAGGCCGACCACAATCAAATCTGCTTGCATTCCTTTTTCGAGCGCGCCGATCTGATCGTCGACTCCGAGCGCGCGCGCACCGCCGAGGGTCGCGGCGAACAGAACTTGGGTGGCCGTGACCGGATCAGAAGCCCGACCGTCAGGGAGGGCCACTTTGTCCGACCAGGCCCTCCCTGACGGTCGGGCTTCTGACACGCGCGCCAACAGCGTCGCGAACCGCGCTTCTTCCAAAATATCGCAGTTGTTGTTACTGGCGACTGAGTCGCTGCCAATTCCCACTTTCAAACCGGCGGCGAGGAACTTGGCAAACGGCGCGCGCCCATGACCGAGCTTGGCGTTGGACTTTGGACAGTGCGCGATACCCGCGCCCGTGCTTTTGATCAGTTCGATGTCCGATTCGTCGACCGTAATGCAGTGGGCAAGCAGTGGCCTGGTTTCCAGCACGCCACACTGTTTCAGATGCTGAATCGTCGAAATGCCCTGAGCTTGCCAATCGATGGCCCGCTTACGCAAGCCGTCTGCAAATGCCCCCGTTCCTTCCGACAGAAATAATCGCTCAGCTTCCGACTCAGCCGCATGCATCATCAGGGGCAAATTCTCATCAATCGCCATGCGGGCAATCATCTCGAGTTGCGGGGGGCTGACTGTGTAAGGCGCGTGCGGAGACACGCCGGCGCGCACGGGGCTGGTTTCCAACGCACGCATTCCGGCAAGTTGATCGGCGAGCTTCGCCACATTCTCTTTGGCCAGTTTTGGCTCAGGTCCAAACGACTCCTGATAGACGACACCGCGCAATCCGGTTTCGCGCAGGGCTTTCATTGACTCGGTCGCGGCCGAGCTCGAGTCGCCGACGCAGGTTACGCCGGCGCGAAGGGCTTCAATCGCACCGCACATGGCGGCCACGAAGAGATCTTCGGCACTCATGGCCAGGCGCGCGACCGTCAATCTTCTTAGCCAGGCAAAGAAATCATGCTCCTCGGCCTCTAGAAACCCGCGCATGGCCGTCAATTCCAGATGTGAATGAGCGTTGACCAGCCCGGGGAGGATGACCGAGTTTCCGAAATCCTCAACTCGCGCTGCTGGAAAGTGAGACGTGACTTCGTGCGCGGGGCCCACCGCGACGATTAGTGCGTCTTGAACAGCAACCGCTCCATTTTCGATCGCGGGAGAAGAGATTGGTAGAAGCCAACGCGCTGTGTAAATGGAAGGCATGGTGTCTGTCGGACGTTATCTCAACGAGTTGGCGAAGCCAACGAAATATTCGTAGCCCACAGCGCAAGCTGTGGGTAAGGCGCAAACCTTACGAAACCAGAGCCCCAGAGGGGCGATATATGATTTGGTTACGATGACGATCCTTTCGAATTTATATCGCTCGCTTCGCGAGCTGCGTCTATCGGCGATCTGAACCCACAGCTCGCGCTGTGGGCTACTGATATGCCGCCCGCTAAGCGGGCTCTCAAAATTAATTGCGCCGATCGCGGCAAGTGCTGGCCGTTTCGCTGGGTGGCTACGCCGACGACTGCGCACTTATCGTCCTTTGGCGGCTCGGACTTTGCGATAGCGGTTGATAATCGAAGTGACGTACGCGCGGGTGGAGGGAATGTCGATGCGCCCGATGAACTCTTGCTCAGTTAATGGACGGGCGCCGCTTGGCACGCGGTTCCATTCAATTGCGCGGCTGTTCCCGGCGTTATAGGCGGCCAGCATGCGCACCTCGCGGTCCGGTGTATCGCTGTATTCTTCACTGAACTTGCCCAGATACCAGCACCCGATTTGTACGTTGCGATCGGCTTCACTGAGCAATGCCGTTGTGTCCAGCATTGAAGGCTGTTGGATGGCCGCAGTGCCGCTTTCTGCGGCCCATTCGCGCGCTACTGCCGGCGTGACCTGCATTAATCCGATCTCGCCGTCGTTTCCTTTCTTCCACGGGCTGAAGTAGGTCTCTTCGTAGATGATGCTCCAGACCAGGTCCGGATCGACGTGATGTTGCCCGGCCTGGGCGGCAATCAACGAGTCATAACGATGAATCCAATATTGATCGAACAGGTAGGCAGCGCAGCCCAGCAGAACTAACGCGAGGATGACAATAACAAGTCGCTTCATTCAATGTGCGATAAGCTTCAGCTTGTCGATTCTGAGCGACAAACTGAAGTTTGTCGTACACGGATTCAGTTGCTGCGCGAGAAATGTGACCACAGATCGGCCGTCGCATAAGCCTGATCCACGCCTTCGTACTGAAGCCGCAACGCCCGCGCGTCAAGCACGTGGCCCTGCAACCAAACTTCGGCCGACAGAGTCGCTCCGGTTTCCAATCTACCGCCGCTCAGGGCGCGCGCATTAACCAGGACTTCCAGCTTCAATCTTTCCAGATCGAGATAAACCCAATAAAGCTCGCTGCCGGAAAGCGGATTCACCAGTGGCTTAAACGCGATCACGCGGCCGCGGACGATCCAGTCGTTCTCGTGCGCCGCACGCGAGGGCGCGGCCCGCTCTAACGGCAGCCAACGGGATTCCATTCCTCGCGAACAAACCCGCGCGCGATAAGCCAGGCCACACAAGGCTACGTGCAGCGCGGGCGCGCGAAATCCGGAAATGCCTACTTCGGTTAGGTTTTGTAACTCAAACAGCACTTCCGTTTCGGTGCCGTCGCAGTAACCGTGGATTACCGCCTCGCCTTCCTCGTCGTATTCGGTTAAGGCCCAGGGTGCAATGCGCTGCATGTATCGCGCGCGAAATCCGGGGCGGCAGTTGGCATAAAAAACATCGCCGGTGCCTGATTCGTAGAGTACCGTCCAGACTTCCAGGCCTTCGCCAAGCTTCCAGCAGCGGCCGTGAAGCACGGCACCGCGCCTGGTGAGCTGGCTGGCCTCGCCCTGGTTTTCCGCGCGCTCCGCCAAAAAGTTGATGGCTTTTTCGGTAGGGACTTCGAGCCCGATTGTCTCAAAGGTTGCGTCCATCGTCAGCGTGCTGCCCTCCGCGATTCGGATCGCTCTGTCTTATCTGTTTGATCGTTTGCCGGGCCGAACTTTTTGAAGCCACGTATGTTGCGGCGCGCACCGTGTGTTGGCTGCACTCCGGATCGCACCATCTCGGTAAACAGATCGACGTCGTAATCGGATTCGCGCGACATGATCTCGCGAATGCGAATCAGAACAGTTAAGAATTTGGGGCGGCGATACATTTAAGAATTCCAGGTTCAAAAATTCCAAATTCCAAATTCAAGAAGCGGTTTCTTTCTCAC
>DATENS010000320.1:0-18906 GCA_035274925.1 Pyrinomonadaceae bacterium
CTATTAGTTGGACATCCGATCTTCACACTCTCGGTGCTGCTGTTCACTCTGTTGGCGTTCGGCGGAATTGGGAGCGCGCTCAGTCCGCGCGTGCCGATGTGGGTGGCGTGTGTCGCGGTCGCGGTGATTGGCGGCATCGAAGCACTCGCTCTACCAAAGTTGGTGCCCGTGCTTTTATGGCTTCCGCTTTGGGGAAGGATTGCGGTGGCGATTCTCTTAATCGCGCCGCTCGGTTTGGCGATGGGCGTGCCTTTCCCGCGCGGCCTGCGCCATACGGGCCAGGGTTCGCTGGCGGCTCCGCCTTTTTACTGGGGACTGAACGGCATCATGTCCGTCATCGGATCGGTGACAACAGTGTTCGTGGCGTTGATGGCCGGATTTCAGGCGGCGATGTTAATGGGCAGCGCGTGTTACGTGATTGCGGCGATTGCGTCGAGAATGGCTTTTGAAGAGAAGTTAGCCACGAGCGGAGGTCAGTGAGCCCAAAAGACATCTCAGTCTCGAGTTCAAAGTCTTGAGTTTAGAGTCAGACTCAACGCGACTACCCCCTGTGAGTGATGGGTCGCCGCTCCGCGGCTCCCACTAAAAATTGTTTGCTGATGACCCAAGGCTCGCAGAGCCTCGCCTTGGGCTTAACTACAGCCGCTGCTTCGCAGCTTATTCCACATCCAGGACGTGGATCTATAGATATTGCGCCACTCCGCGGCTTAACTATTAAGCGGGTATTGGTGGTGGCAGGTCCGGCAGAGTGATGCCGTGCATTGCTTCCCAATCGTCAGTAGGAATCATTTCAATCGCATCCCACGGACAACCATCCAGGAAAGCGCCGTCCGGTCCCTTGCTGGTGCATTTCTGACAGCCAATGCAAAGGTAGGGATCGACTTCGATTCTCCCGAACGGAGGATGATCGTCGTCGGGCACCCAGAACATACAGGCTTCGATCGGGCAGTACTCGATGCAGGCCGGAGAGCCTGCGCAACCGGTACAGCAGTCAGTGGTAATGGCGAGAATGCGCGGCCGCTTCTTGCGCTGGGCCTTGCCATCGCCGACGGACATCGGCCAATGCTTCTCGACCATGTCGAATATGTCCACTTCTTCGAGTTCTGTCATGTTGGATTGAGACATTAACACAGGATTTTGCTTTCACTCAACGACAAAAATTGGTGGCCCATCCTCGAGTCTGACCTTTGCGTCTTCGCGCCTTGGCGAGAACTGAATCTCACGCAAAGGCGCCAAGCCGCAAAAATCACATCCCTTTATAATCCGGACCGCCGCCGCCTTCAGGAGTTACCCAGTTAATGATCTGGTAAGGGTCCATGATGTCGCAGGTCTTACAGTGGACGCAGTTTGAAAAATTGATCTGTAATTGGCGACGAGGTTCGTCACCGGTGGACGGACCCTCCACCATTTCGTAAACCGCAGCCGGACAGAACCGCTGGCACGGATTGCCGTATTCTTCGGCGCACCGTGTCGCGCAGATTTTTGTGTCGAGCACATGAAGATGGGCCGGCTGGTCTTCGTCGTGCGCCACCGCCGCGTGATAGACATCGGTGACTTTGTTGAAAGTTAATTGCCCATCAAAACGCAGGTCCGTGTAACGCTGTGTGCTCGCGTCACCGTTGTAGCCATAGGCCGACAGCTTCTGCATAGCCTCGTGGCCGGCTTCCTGATGATCGCGATCAAAAATTCCCCAGGCCCGGCCGCCGGTGATGTATTGCAATCCCGCGTTCGCCATTCCCAACCAGCGCCCGTGCCGGAAGGCCGCGTGAAAGTTTCGAAAGCGGCGCAGTTCCGGCGTGATCCAACTCTCCTTCACACGCGTCTCGAAACTTCCCAGTTTGGCTGCCGAATAGTCTTCGGCCACAAGCGCCTCGAAAATTGTTTCTGCCGCCAGCATTCCGCTTTTGATCGCCGAATGAATTCCTTTCAGACGCGCTGCGTTCAGGAAGCCGGCGCTGTCGCCGACGATGAGGACGCCGTCGGCAAACATTCGCGGCATGGCGTGCAGACCGCCGGCGGCGATCGCTTTGGCGCCATAGCGGATCATCTTTCCGCCGGCGAGCAGCTTAGCCAGAAACGGATGCGTCTTGAATCGCTGAAACTCCGCATGCGGATCGATTAGCGGGTCGCGATAATCGAGTCCGGTCACGTAACCGATGTTCAGCACGCGATTCTGCATTCCGTAAATCCAGCCGCCACCGTACGTCCATTGATCGGAAGGGAAGCCGAGCGTGTGCGTAACCCGGCCGGCAGGATAGCGATCGTCAGGCAATTCCCAAAGTTCTTTCACGCCAAGACTGTAAACCTGCGGCTCGCGCCCTTCATCAAGGCCAAGACGCCGCACCAATTGCTTGGTTAAAGATCCGCGCACTCCTTCGCCCAGCACAGTGACCTTGGCGAGCAAATCAACACCCGGCTCGAAGTTCGCGCGCGGCTTTCCTTCCTTGTCGATTCCTTTGTCGCCGGTGCGCACGCCGATGACGCGATCATTTTCTCCGTAGAGCAGGTCGGCGCCGGGAAACTCGGGAAAGATATTAACGCCGGCCTCTTCGCATTTTTCGCCCAGCCAGGCTGACAGGCGGTTAAGCGAGACAATGTAATAACCGTGATTCTTGAGCGGAGGCGGCGTGATCGGCGAGCGAATAGCGCGCTTCTTCGTGAGATAAAGAAAATGATCTTCGTTGACTGGTGATTCGAGCGGCGCGCCCTTTTCGATAAAGTCGGGAATCAATTCTGCCAGCCCGCGCGGATCCATAACCGCACCGGACAGAGTATGCGCGCCGATGGCCGCGCCTTTCTCGATCACCGCGATCTGAATGTCGCCGAGCGGCTTGCCCTCGCGAGCACCACTGGCAACCGCGGCGTCGTGTTCGGATATAAGGCGCGCCAGGTGCAGAGCGCCGCTGAGGTTCGCCGGGCCCGCGCCGACGAACACCACATCCATCTCTAAGCTTTCACGTTCCATTTCTAAACAGCGGCAAATTCACCGTCGGTGCGGCGTCTAAAATGAATGGCCATTCAGTGGCGCAGTATAGCAGACGTTTCTGCGACTCTTCGAACCGCGAAAGCCTTTAGAACCTTCTGCTTCCGCATTTACGTGGTGTAGACTGGCGTCAACGCAACAACATGCGGCGAGATCTTAGCGGTTGTATGTTTTCAATCTTTGGGTGGATTGATAAATCAGTCCACGCTGTTTTGGAGTCGAGGAAATGATCCCCAAGAGCCTAACCCGAACCACCGTTGCCATTGTTATCATCTCTTTAGTTTCAGTTCTCCTTCCACGCAAAGCCGAAGCATGCGGCCCATTTTTCACTAACTCGATTTTTGTTTACACGGTGCATCCGGACTTTCCCCTGCAGCGTTTTGCCGCAGGAGAGGTTGGTGTGCTGCAGCCGAGTTACGCGCGGTCTTACCTGGTCGCTGCTTATCGAAACTTGATTGGCGAAAAGCTGAGCGAGGCAGAAATCGCCGGGTTGAAGAGTCTGTGGGACGAGCGGCTGAATTACGGTGGCGGCGTTGACGACTTTGACTGGATCAAGAAGTGGAACGCCGCCCGCGCAAAAGTTCCGGGCACGGCCGAGGTTAAGATTAGCGCTTTCCGTAGTCGCGAAAAGCCGCACGAGTATGAAACGTACGTGAACTGTCAGGAGGATGCTTTCGTCAGTGCGGAGGCGACGCTGAATGACAGAATTAAACGCTTTGGAGCTGATAGCGCAAATGTGCGCGAATGGCTGAAAGCGCAGGACGTAGTGTTCAGCAACTGTCGTGAAGGAGTACAAATACCTGAGGCCGCGCCGGCGGATGCGGACGCATTGATTCGCGCCGATCGCGCTTATCAGATCGCCGCGGCCCATTTCTACGCGGCGCAGTTCGATGATGCCGCCAAAGGTTTTGACGCCATCGCGCGCGACTCTTCATCGCCCTGGCGTGATTTCGCCGGATATCTTGCCGCGCGCGCCGTCGTGCGGAAGGGAAGTTTGGCTGACAAAGACGAGGAGGGCCGGCCGTCGCTTGCGGACGCGGAAACTCGTTTGAAGGCGATCATTAGTGACAAGTCGTTGACGCGATCGCATCATGCGGCTACGCGGCTGTTGAATCTCACCCGCCTCAGGCTGCGTCCCGAAGAAAAGTTGCATGAGCTGTCGCAGATGATTGTTAAGAAGGGCGCAGCCGATGATTTTAAGCAGACCGTCTGGGACTACACGGTCCTGCTGGACAAATATGTCGGCGAAGAAGTGAAAGCCGATGCCGTGCCGCAGGCGATCCGAAGTGACGATCTGACCGACTGGATTGTGGTGTTCCAGGACGGCTCAGCCGGCAGCGCGACACACGCGGTCGAGCGTTGGCAAGCGACGCAAAGTTTACCGTGGCTGGTCGCGGCTATCTCGTCGGTGACCGCGCGCGAACCCAAACTGAACGGATTGTTGGCCGCCGCCGCAAAGATCGATCGTACATCGAGCGCGTTTCCGTCGCTCGCTTTTCATTCTGCTCGACTTCTTATCGAAGCCAACAGGTTCGATGAAGCACGTAGTCTTTTGGATCAAACACTGCGAGATCGGAAAGGCTTGTCGCTTCCGGGGTCAACCTGCTGCTCGGGCAAAGAATGAAGGTGTCACAGAGCCTGGAAGCGTTTCTGCAAAATGCTCAACGCGAGCCGGCCGGGCTCAGTGATAACAACGACGGTCGCGAGATACCTGACGAGGGCGAGTCCGCAGCGTCCAACGAGGCGAAGGTATTCTTTGACTGGGACGCGGCTAATGTATTTAACAAAGTGATGCCGGTTGCGACATTTAACGAGGCGGCTCGCAGCCAGACGTTAGCGCCTAACCTGCATCGCGACGTGGCCCAAGCCGCCTTTATGCGCGCGGCGCTGTTGGACAATCGCGCTGCGGCTAACCAATCGGCGACCATACTCGCGACTGCCTATCCTGAGCTCAAAGACTATCTTGCGGAATATCAGCGCGCCACAACGCCGGACGGACGACGGTTCGCCGCAGCCTATCTGGCTTTGAAGTTTCCGGGCCTGCGACCCTATGTAACGGTTGGACTTAACCGCACCAGCAAACTCGATGAGATTGACAGCTTCCGCGACAACTGGTGGTGCGGCGAGGCGCCCAGCACTTATGTGCAGGACGATGGAGCTAAAACTGAGCCAGTGTCGGCACCGTTGTTTTTAACAAACTCGCAAAGCATTGGCACGCGGGAAGCAACAGCACTTGGCGCGCTTGGCACCGGCCCTAACGACCTGGCGCAGACCGCAATAAATTGGGGCACAAAGAATCCTGCCGATGCTCGGGTTCCTGAAGCATTGCACCTGGCCGTCAAATCGACGCGGTACGGTTGCACCGACAAGGAAACCGGGCGGTGGTCCAAAGCCGCATTCGATTTTCTCCACCGGCGCTACCCAAACACTTCATGGGCCAAAGAAACGAAATACTGGTTTAAGGGATGACGAAACCGATCAAGAGCGAACAAAGGGAAGCAGCCACTGAGCACGCGCACACCAACGCGCTGATTCACGAAACCAGTCCTTACCTGCTGCAGCACGCACATAACCCGGTCCAGTGGTATCCGTGGGGAGAGGAGGCGCTCGTCCGGGCCCGCACGGAAGACAAACCAATTCTCCTTAGTATCGGTTACTCGGCATGTCATTGGTGTCATGTGATGGAGCACGAGTCGTTCGAGAATGAAGAGATCGCCAGGTTGATGAACGACAATTTTGTGAACATCAAAGTCGATCGTGAAGAACGGCCGGATCTCGATCAGATTTATATGAACGCCGTGCAGATGATGACCGGCCACGGCGGCTGGCCAATGACCATGTTTCTCACTCCTGCCGGTGTCCCGTTTTACGGCGGAACCTACTTTCCGCCTCAGGACCGATACAACATGCCCGGTTTCCCTCGCGTGTTGATGAGCGTGGCCGAGGCTTATCGCTCGCAGCCGGATCAAGTCGCGAATACGTCAACTGCGATGCTCGGTGAATTGCGACGGTTCGGTTTGGTCACGGCATCAAAAGATCTGCTGAGCGCGGATTTGCTTGATGAATCTTACCGGCGGATAATCTCAAAATACGATGAGAAGCACGGAGGCTTTGGCACCGCGCCAAAGTTTCCGCCCGCGATGACCCTCGAATTTCTCCTGCACATGCATTACCGCAGCGGCGCCGCCGAAGCACTTGATATCGTCCAACACACATGCCGGAAAATGGCTGAAGGCGGGCTATACGATCAACTCGGTGGCGGTTTTCATCGATATTCGACTGACGCGAATTGGCTCGTGCCGCATTTTGAGAAGATGCTGTACGACAATGCATTGCTGTCGCGATTGTATTTGCACCTTTATCAGCAAACGAAAGACGGATTCGCGCGCCGGATCGCGGAAGAGACGCTTGATTATGTTGTTCGCGAAATGACCGATGCGTCCGGAGGATTCTATTCGACCCAGGATGCCGATTCCGAAGGCGAGGAAGGGAAGTTCTTTGTCTGGTCGAAGCAGCAAATCCTCGAGGCGCTGGGAAACGAAGACGGCAAACTGTTTTGTGATTACTTCGACGTCACCGACGGCGGGAACTTCGAAGGCCACAATATTCTGAACATCAAAGCGAGTCTCGCAGACGTCGCAAAGCGAAACGGGATCGCGCCGGAGACGCTCGGTGAGGTGGTCGAGCGCGGCCGCAAGAAGCTTTTCGAAATTCGCGAGAAACGAATCAAGCCCGGACGGGACGAGAAGATCCTGACCGCGTGGAACGGTCTGATGCTGACAAGCTTTGCAGAGGCATCGGCGATCCTGCAGCGCGACGATTATGGGAAAGTTGCCGAAGCGAATGCAGAATTCATTCTCGCCAATCTGGAACGCGACGGACTGCTCCTCAGAACCCACAAAGACGGTGAATCGAAACTCAATGCATATCTGGAGGATTACGCGTGCCTGATTGAGGGTTTGATTTCACTTTACGAGGCAACCGGTAAATTGCAGTGGCTGGAAAGTGCGATTCGTCTAAGCGAGACAATGATCGATCAGTTCTGGGATGAAGAAGAGGGTGGCTTCTTTTTTACCGGAAAGAGTCACGAGCAACTGATCGTGCGTTCGAAAGACTTTATGGATAACGCCACGCCGTCGGGCAATTCCGTGGCCGCGTTCGCTCTGCAAAAACTTGGCCTGCTGACCGGGAACGAGAATTACACGCGTCTCGCCGTCACTATCTTCAGGTCGCTGGCTGATCAGATTCGGCGCTATCCTTCCGCCTTCAGTTGGGCCCTATGCGGTCTCGATTTTTATCTCTCTAAGCCAAAAGAGATCGCCATCGTCGCCCTGGGCGTCAGTCCCGACCTGCTCGAGCTATTCCACGCGGCGTGGCAGGAGTATCTGCCCAATCGAGTAATTGCCCTGTCTCACGTGGACCTCGAAGCCGCAGCCCAAGTGGTTCCATTGCTGGCGGGAAAGCAGCCAACTGAGGGCCATCCCACGGCCTTTGTCTGCGAAACGTACACCTGCCAGGCACCCGTCAATACGACCTCGGAATTGCGAAAGCAATTGACCTCAACAAGGTCCGAAAACCCAGCCTAAGCCCTTCGGAAAGAAAAGATTGACGAAAAGCCGCGCTGACGGCTATTCTTTCAGTGGCCAACAGCGTTGGCCGTTGTCGGTCAAGTGTAAACCCTCGACATGGCCGCGAACCACTCCTGTCAGTAACATCTTCGTCCAGGATTCCGGGTGTGAACCGAATGCAAAAAATCAATTTTAAAAGAGTATTGCCCGTGGGCGCGTCGGCGATCGTAGGCGCGGGGCTACTCCTCTACGCACTCTATTCGTCGCTGCACCTGCCCTTGCTCGGATGGAGCAGCATTGGATCATTGTTTTTGCTTTTGGCACTGACGTTGGTGTCCAGCCGCTTCACCGTCCCGGTCACCAATGTCGACGGCAACAACCAGATTCACAAATCGGTGGCAGACTCTTTTATCTTCCTCGCCGTAATGATGTATGCGCTACCGCCCGCGAACAATTTTGGACCCGCTCTAATCCTCTGTGCCGTCGTTACATTCCTGGCGTCGTTCCGCCTCGCGCAACGCTGGACGACCGTCTTCGCAATTGGTGTCGCAGTCGTTTCGACTTTTGCCGCGTCACTCGTCTACCGCGGACTGGTACTACTTCTCGTTGGCCGCACCATGGCGGTGAACGAACAAGGCGTAGTGCTCAATCGCCTCCTTTTTCCGTTGTGCGTTTTCGGCCTGGTGCAATACGCACTCAGTACATTTGGAACCGCCGCCTTCGAAGCATTCTGGGCAAACAAGCCACGCATCACAATTTCACATGAGAGCCTGGTCTGGACGCTAATCACACAAGTCGCCAGCGTCACCTCCGCGGCTATGTTCTACGCGGCAATTCACAATGCCGGGCTTCCGTTTCTGTTCGTTGGACTCTTGATAATCGTTCTGGTTCATCTGCTGTACAGGTTCAATGAAAAACGTGTGAGCGAAGTAACCCGGGCTCAGGGCGAGAAATTGCGCTACACCGAAGAGATTGCCGACCTCCACATGAACACCATCGAGTCGTTGGCGATCGCGATTGACGCCAAAGACCAAACCACGCATGGCCACGTGCGCCGCACTCAAATTTATGCGACCGAAATGGGTAAGCTGCTGAAAGTCACCGAGTCTGAGCTGCGCGCGTTGGTGGCCGGCGCTTTGCTGCACGACATCGGCAAGCTGGCAGTACCCGAATACATTCTGAACAAGCCCGGAAAGCTGACTGAATCTGAGTTCGCAAAAATGAAGATCCATCCCACGGTGGGTGGTGACATTCTCAAGCGAGTTAACTTTCCCTATCCCGTCGAAGACATCGTCCGGTATCACCACGAGAAATGGGACGGTAGCGGTTATCCGAAAGGCCTGCGTGCCAAGGGGATTCCGTTGGTGGCGCGCATCATCTCAGTCGTGGATTTTTATGACGCGACGCGTTGCGATCGTCCGTATCGCAAGGGCATGAAGCGTGAAGACTCGCTGGCGCTACTGCAAAAGATGTCGGGCTCGTCTTTTGACCCGATGGTCGTCGATCTCTTTACGAAACATGTCGCCGACTTTGACAAGCTGATCGACGCCCAGGACATTCAGGAACAGGTTCAGCCGGTTACGGCTGATGCGCCAAACAACGCTCGGCCGGATGCCGGACTGGCGTCGGATGTACTCGGCTCGCCGGATGACAGTCTTGGGTTCCGCTCGATTACAGAAGCGCAGCGAGAAGTTTTCGCTTTACACGAAATCGCCCAGACCATCGGCTCGTCGCTGAACATGAACGACACCGTGACTCTGATTGGCAACAAGCTGCACGCGATTGTTCCGTTTGACACCTGCATCATCTATATCGTTGACGACCGCACTGGCAAGGCCGTCGCGGCCCACGCCGTCGGCGATCACGTTGAGCTCTTTCACCGGCGCCGGATCAATATTGGTGACGGCATTACCGGCTGGGTAATCGCGAATAGCCGGTCGATGTGTAATTCATCACCGGAACTCGACCTGGTAGGGGTGCCCGACGAAGTCGCGAAAAACTACCGTGGCGTTTTGGTCTCGCCGCTGATACGCGAAGATGGGGCCTTTGGCGCGATTACCTTGTACTCAAAAGGCCGCACCTCTTACACATCGGAACATGTGCGCCTGCTCGAATCAGTGTCGCAGCATGCGGCATCGGCCCTGAATAATGCGATCACGTTTGAGCGCACGAAGGAAAGCGCGCTCACCGATCCGTTGACGGAATTACCTAACTCGCGCGGTTTTTACATGATGCTCGAGCAGAGACTGGCTGAGTGCCAGCGTCTCAATCGCGAATCACTGGCGCTGATCAGCATGGACATCGATGACTTCAAGAAGATCAATGATCAGTGGGGCCACGCCATCGGTGATCGGCTGCTGGCCAGCGTAGGGCGGGTGATCCGCAAAGAGCTGCGCCAAATGGACATCTTGACGCGATATGCGGGGGATGAGTTTGTCGCCATCATGCCGATGGCCTCGCAGGGAATGGCTGAAGCTGTTTCCGAGCGAATCCGCCAGGCAGTAGCCAAGCTTAAGTTTTCAGTGCGCACGGGCAAGTCGGTCGACGTGGCCCTGAGTTCGGGCATTGCGTGTTTCCCGGCAGACGGTGAGACCAGTGAAGAGTTGCTGACGGCCGCCGCGCGCAACATGCAGAAAGATAAACACGCGCGCAAGAACCTGGTGAACCTGGCTACTATGCCGACGCCGTCGCGCATCGATCAATACACTTAATCGGTTAGTTTCTGCGTAATAAGTCCGAAAGCTGTCCATCTCGTTTGCGGCTCGCTTTTGCCTCGCGATGAGTGTCGCGTATAATCTCGTCTCAGTTAATTCCTAACTTTTGAGGCCAGCATCAAAGCTGGCCACTTCGCATTAAGCGAACGGCGAGAGGTTAATGAGCAGCCAGACGACTGATCGGCGACAATCTGCGCGCGCAGCCGCGCCCAACGTAGCCAGTGTGGTTGACGCCCCGCCCAAGGGCGCTGCGGTTGAGCTTAACGACGATCGCGACACGCTGATAAAAATCTTCCATCAAATGCTTTTGATTCGGCGCTTTGAAGAGAAGTGCGCCGAATCCTACAGCCTCGGCAAAATCGGGGGCTTTTGTCATCTCTACATCGGACAGGAAGCGGTGGCGGTGGGAGCGATCTCAGCGCTGCGCCCTGATGACTATGTCATCACCAGTTACCGGGAGCACGGGCAGGCAATCGCCAAAGGCATCACGCCCGATGCGGTGATGGCAGAGCTTTATGGAAAGGCCGGCGGTTGCTCAAAAGGCAAAGGCGGCTCGATGCACTTGTTCGATGCGAGCGTGAATTTTCTTGGCGGCCACGCCATTGTAGGCGGGCAGATTGCTTTAGCGACCGGGCTGGCCTTCGCTTCCAAGTACAAGGAAACCGATCAGGTGACGGTGTGCTTCTTTGGTGAAGCCGCGGTCAACCAGGGCGCCTTTCACGAATCACTGAACATGGCGCAACTGTGGAAGCTGCCGTGCATTTATCTTTGCGAAAACAACATGTACGGCATGGGCACGTCAGCAGAGCGGGCCATGTCGATGTATGAAGTGGCTTCGAAGGCTAGCGCCTATGAAATCGTTTCCGAAGTAGTGGACGGCATGGATGTGATCGCCATGCGGCAGGCGACGCAGCGCGCAGTTGAGCGCGCGCGAAAAGATTCATTGCCGACTTTGCTTGAAGCGCGGACGTATCGCTACATGGGGCACTCAATGTCCGATCCGGGCAAATACCGCACGCGCGCAGAAATTGAAAAACATCAGGAACGCGATCCGATAAAACTGTTTCGCGCCATCCTGGCAGAGAACGGGATGTTGACCGACAAGCAGGTTGCTGAGATGGAAGCCGAGATAAAGGATACGGTCGACCAATCGGTAAAATTTGCCGAAGAAAGTCCCGAGCCTGATCCGCGCGAGCTGTATACGAATGTCTATGCGAATCCGATCGAGCGCGACTGAAACCGAGGATTGAGCGAATGGCATTAATCACTATGCGTGATGCTCTGAACGACGCCCTGCGCGAGGAGCTGACGCGCGACCAGAACGTTTTTCTGATGGGCGAAGAGGTGGCCGAATATCAGGGCGCTTATAAAGTAACGCGTGGATTGCTGGAACAGTTTGGCGCAAAGCGCATCATCGACACTCCGATCACCGAATTGGGTTTTTCCGGGCTCGGAGTGGGCGCGGCAATGGTTGGCCTGCGGCCGATCATTGAATTCATGACTTTCAACTTTTCGATTCTCGCAACTGACCAGATCATCAACTCGGCAGCCAAAATGCTTTACATGTCCGGCGGCCAATTCAAAATTCCGATTGTGTTTCGCGGACCCGGTGGCTCGGCTTATCAGGTTTCGTCACAACATTCACAGGCCCTCGAATCCTGGTTTGCGTACTTTCCCGGCTTGAAGGTAGTCATGCCCTCAACGCCGGCAGACGCAAAAGGGCTCTTGAAGAGTTCAATTCGTGACGACGATCCGGTCATCTTTATTGAACAGGAACGGATGTACGGCATGAAGGGTGAGGTTCCCGAGGACGAAGACTTTACCATCCCTCTTGGTGTGGCCGATGTTAAGCGCGAGGGAAGTGACGCCACCATCATCGCCCGCTCGCTAATGGTGCCAACGGCCCTGAAAGCGGCGGAAGAGCTGGAGAAAGACGGTGTTTCGTGTGAGGTGATCGACCCGCGCACAATTAGGCCTCTGGATATCAAGACCATCATCGAGTCGGTAAAGAAGACGAATCGCGTCGTGATTGCCGAAGAATCACACCCCTTCTGTGGCGTCAGCGCTGAAATCAGTGCCGAGATTCACGAGCAGGCATTCGATTACCTTGATGCGCCGGTCAAGCGAGTCTCCGGAGCGGACGTCCCCATGCCTTATGCCAAAAACCTCGAACGGCTAGCGATTCCGGATGTTGAGCAAATCGTCGCCGCAGTTCGTGAAGTCACTTATAGCTAAACCATGGCTACACAAATCGTCATGCCCAAGCTGTCGCCCACGATGGAAGAGGGGCAGCTTTCGCGTTGGCTGAAAAAAGAAGGCGATAAGGTTTCGATGGGCGAGCCGCTCGCCGAAATCGACACCGACAAGGCCACCATGGAAATGCAGGCACTGTCGAGTGGCGTGCTGCGCAAAATTCTCGTGGCCGAAGGCGAGAGCGCTCCCCTCGGTCAACCGATTGCCGTCATTGGCGAAGCGGACGAAGATATCTCAGAGTTCCTGAAGGCCGCGCCGGAAAAACAAGCCGCGCCCAAACCAGCGGAAGAAACTGCGAAACCTCCTGAATCTGAAGCCGCGCCCGAACCCGAAACGGAGCAACGCGAAGCACCTGCAGAAACTGAACTTCCGACTGACGGTAAAAAAGATGGGAAGCCCGCCGGCGGACGCATGCTGGTCTCGCCGATTGCCGCACGTATGGCCGCTGAGGCCGGAGTAAATCTGAGTTCATTGCAGGGCAGCGGTCCGGGTGGGCGCATTATTAAGCGCGACATCGAAGCTGCGATGAGCGACAAGAAGGCAACGCCGGCAAAGACCCCGACATTGCGCCTTATGCCTTCGGCGAAGGCTGAACAGGGAGCGACCTACGGGCCATCGGCATACCGCGACGAACCGATGAGCGAGATGCGCCGCACGATCGCGAAGAGGCTGGTGACTTCGCTGGGACCGGTGCCGCATTTCTTTCTTACCACCGAAATTGAAATGGATCGCGCTGCCGACATGAGGCAGCAAATAAACACGCTTTACCCGGACGCCAAAGTCAGTCTCAACGACATCATCATAAAGGTTGCCGCGGTCGCTTTGATTCAACATCCGCAGGTTAACGCGTCGTTTCAGGACAAGACCGTTCGACATTACGAGCATGCGGACATTGGTGTGGCAGTAGCGACGGAGAATGGTTTGATTACTCCCGTTGTGCGCTCAGCCGATCTCAAGTCTTTGATAGACATCGCCGGTGAGGTTCGTGAATTGGCGGGTCGTGCTCGGTCCCGGAAGCTTAAGCCGGAGGAATACCTCGGCGGGACTTTTTCGATCAGCAATCTGGGGATGTTTGGTATCGATGAATTTACCGCGGTGATTAATCCGCCCGAAGCCGCAATACTTGCGGTGGGGGTCATGAGTCCCAAACCGGTTGTGCGCGATGGCGAGATCGAGATTCGACAGTTAATGCGCGTGACGATGTCGTGCGATCACCGTGTGGTTGACGGCGCGGTGGGAGCGCAATTCCTGCAAACCTTCAAACAGATACTCGAAAACCCGCTGTACTTGTTTCTGGGTTGACGTGACGCACTTGCTAACAGTCGGCGCCACGCTTTCCTGATCGGGTCCTGCCCGATCTTTTTTGTGGGTTTTTGTGGGTATGACGAACAAATCGAGTCCGCGCGGATATGCGCCTCACGTGGCTTTGCTGGCGGTGCAGGTGATGTTTGCGACGTGGCCGGTCGTGGGCAAGATCGCGCTGCGAACCATACCGAGCTTGAGCCTCGTGGCGTTTCGCATTGCAGGAGCCGCCTTGGCTTTCCTTGCGCTCGGCGCAATTACGGGGCGCCTCGGGCGCATCGAGCGTCGTGACTGGCTTTTGTTGATCGCCTCCAGTCTTCTCGGCGTGGTCCTGAATCAATGGTTGTTCGTAAAAGGTCTTTCACTCACTACGGTAATAAATGCCACGCTGCTGGGCACGACTATTCCTGTTTTCACTTTGTTGGTCAGCATACTGTTGCGAAAAGATCGCGCCTCCGCCCGGCGCATGCTCGGCATTGCAGTGGCGGCCGCCGGCGTGGTTTACCTCATCGGTCCGCAGCGCGCGGACTTTTCGCAATCGTCACGCCTGGGCGATTTATTGATCGTGACAAACTCGCTTTGTTATGGGACGTACATCGCGATCTCGAAAGACCTGGTTAACCGCTACAGCGCGCTCACCGTTATTACCTGGGTTTTCGTTGCCGGCTGTGTGCCTGCGGTTCCGGTGGGCCTGCAAAGCCTCAGTCATGTCGAGTTGAGCACGGTCAGCCTGGGCGTGTGGCTGGCGGTGCTTTACATTATTTTGGTGCCGACAGTAGGGGCGTATTATTTGAACTCGTGGGCGTTGGCTCGCGTGCCGCCCAGCACAGTCGCGGTTTACATTTATCTACAGCCGCTGATCGCTTTTGCGCTGGCTCCTCTGTTACTCGGCGAGAAGCTAGGCGGCCGGGTGATAGTCGCGTCGATTTTGGTTTTTGCCGGAGTGCTGATCGTCACTCGCCGCGCGCGCAGCCGGGCAATTAAGGAAGTTTCAGAACACCCGGAAGCATTTGGACACTGAAAAATGGGCTGGATGGTATTCATCGCGCTTTTGATTTTTTATGTCCTCGGCTATTGGGTGTTCCATGCAACCGGCCCGGTGCGGATCCTGCCGTACGTGGCCATCGTGCTATTGGCGATTGATCGAGTAATGATTTGGAAGGCTTCGTCGAGGCGGGTTAACTGAACGGTGATTGGCACGCGCGACAGGCGGTCCGCCGCCGCGCGTTCAGAGTCCCGCAGGAAGTACAGCGCACATACATGGCGCGCGCAAACAAGTGCATGATCACATAGCTGCCGCCGAGGATCGCGATCGCTAAGCCGACATTGAGAAGAATTTCTTTCAGAATGTTTCGTCCTTAGCGACCGCGTGAGCCTTTGAGCGACTGGAAGGCTTAAGCGGCGCGCCGCGCGCTCTGCTGTTTCACCAGCGATTGTTGGTAAGCCTGTCCCCGATCATAACCGCGGCGGAATGCCTCGAGCGCCGCGCTGTCGGCATACTTCGCTCGAAGACTTCCCACCGTATTCTCGTAGTCTCGTCCGCGGCGATCCGGATGCAGTGCCGCCTCGAACCCGAGGCGATATGCTGCCTCATCTACATTAAAGTTTCCACCCGCGCGGACGTAGTCTTCTTGCTCAGCATCGCGCAGGCCAATCCACCACTGATCGCGTGCGGCATCGATTGACTCGGCGCCGGCCCGCCCCAGTTCCGTGTGCGCGCGTTGCGCGATCTCGTCGCTATCCGCCACGGCGATCACCACTGTTCGTCCTTTACGCAGCGCGTCTTCGTAAAGATACAACTCGTCGCGCGGCACGCCTGCCGCCAGGCTGTCCTCGATCGAGTCTCCCGCGAGCGCGCCCGCCATGGCGCCGCCGGCGCCGAAGAGTGCGGCTCCAATCAGACCCAATGCCAACACCGGTCCGACCCCGGGGACCAGCGCAGTCGCCACTACCATACCGGCGTGTAAGCCGCCCGCCACTCCGAGCGCTCCGCCGACTGTACCGCCCAGGGCCGATCCCATGCCTGGCTGTTCGGTTTCCGATGTGGGAATGTTCGCTTCGATTTCAGTTTCGGCCGTGCGGGGTGAAATCACGCTAATGTGATTTTCGTCAATACCCAACGGTCGAAGCATTGCGGAAGCCCGCTTTGCATCGGCAAATGAATTGAAAATGCCTACGACGGTGTTCATGTGCATTATCCTCCGCTGAGATTCACAAGCGCGTTGCGTGCCACGCGCAAAGGGACCGCGATTATGTTAGCCGGCGTTCACCCAAAAATAAGCACACTGCAACCGAACGGGTGGTAAAACATTTAAGTTCAGCGGCTTGGTTCTTAAAGCACCTACGGTTTGTACGGCAATCTCGCCACTACTACGGACGCGCGCGGGAAGACCACCAGCTTTTTCTATGACGACTCGACGCACGCTCTGCCCACTCGTGTAGTAGTCGATCCCCAAAACAACACCGGCACACAAACCACGTTGACGACCTATGACTATTCCACCGGCGTGGTGACCAGCACGACCGATGCGAACAATAATGTCTCAAACATTTATTACACCAATTACTTACTGAACAGCATCGATCCGTTTGGGCGTCCCGGCCTGATTAAAGGGCCATCGGTCAATGGGAGCCGGCATAACACGAAAACTTTTTACAATGACGCTGGGCGAAACGTGACAGTCCTTTCCGACTTAAACGCCGAAGGCGACGGGCTGCTAAAGTCTGAAGTCTTTTCGGACGAACTCGGTCGCGCCATTGAAAGCCGGCAATATGAAACTGCCAGTGCCTTCATTGCGGTGAGAAAGACATATGACACGCCGAATCGCCTTTCCAGGACTTCAAATCCGTTTCGGGCGGGCGAGACAGTAGTTTGGACGACTACCATCATGGATGTGCTTGGGCGGGTGATTGAGGTTAAGACGCCGGACAATGCGGTGGTCTCGACAGCCTATGATGCAAACTTCACCACGGTAACTGATCAGGCAGGTAAAGTTCGCCGCAGCATGGTCGATGGTCTCGGGCGTTTGATTAGAGTTGACGAGCCGAACAGCAGCGGGAGTCTGGGGACAACTACGTCTCCGAATCAGCCGACCAGTTACGACTATGACGTGCTCGGCAATCTTCGTCACGTCTATCAGGCCACTCAGACACGCACGTTTACTTACGACGCGCTTTCGCGATTGCGCAGCGCCGACAATCCTGAAAATGGCGCGCCTGGCATTCCTGACAGCGGCAAGATCAGTTACAACTATGATGATAACGGAAACCTCTCGCAGAAGGTTGATCCGCGTTTCTTGCCAAACACGCAGACGCATATCACCACGTCTTATGTTTACGACGCGCTGAATCGCGTAACTTTGCGAAGTTACAATGATGGCACCCCGGCGGTTACTTATACGTACGATACCCTCACTCAAAACGGCAAAGGCCGCTTGGCTTCGGTGAGTTCCAGTGTCTCGGCATACAGCTACAGCGGTTATGACGCGACCGGTCGAGTGTTGGGCGGCAGTCAAACCATTGGCAGCCAAACTTATGCGATGAGTTATGGATACGACCTGGCGGGCCACGTTAGTGCAATGACCTATCCCTCGGGCCGCACCGTGACTAATGCCTACGACACCGCCGGACGGCTGGACAGCTTCACCGGCACGCTGGGCGACGGCGCATCGCGCAACTACGCCACCGGCATCAAGTACTCCCTGTTTGGCGGCCTGAGCCGCGAGCAATTCGGCACGAATGCGGCGATCTATCACACGCGGCAGTACAATATTCGCGGCCAGCTCTACGATGTGCGCGCTTCGACTCTAAATGATACTGGTGACTGGAATCGGGGGGCGATTGTCAATTATTACTCGCTGGTGAATTATGGGTTTGGGCTGAGCGGCACGGACAATAACGGGAACGTGCATATTCAGCAGACGTGGATTCCGAATGACGACGCGATTAGTGGCTCTTCGTTCATGCAGCAGAACTACGCTTACGATTCTTTGAACCGGCTCACCTCGGTGACCGAGTATCAGAACGGGACTACGCAGACCGGGAGCCAGACGTTTGGTTATGACCGCTGGGGTAACCGGACGAGCAGCAGCGCCTCGGGGACCGGCATCAGCGTGAAGCAGTTCAGCGTGAATCCGGCCAACAACCGTCTGGGTGTGCCTTCAGGACAAGCCGGGGCGATGAGTTACGATAATGCCGGCAACCTGACTACGGATACTTACAGCGGAAGCGCAGTGACGCGCGCCTATGATGCCGAGAATCGGATGACGTCCGAACTGCAGGCGAATAACTACCAGGCGGGAACCTATTCGTACGACGGCGATGGTCGCCGCATCAAACGACTGGTGGGCGGCACGGAAACATGGCAGGTCTACGGCCTCGGTGGCGAGCTGCTGGCTGAGTACGCGGCGAATGCTGCTCCTGCGAATCCACAGAAAGAATATGGCTATCGCAACGGGGAGTTGTTGATTACCGCGGAGGCGAGCGCCGGCGGAGGTACGCGCCAGAACGTGGCGCTGGCCGCGAACGGCGGAGTGGCCACGGCGCAGAACTAC
Organism: Pyrinomonadaceae bacterium; assembly: GCA_035274925.1. GTDB lineage: Bacteria > Acidobacteriota > Blastocatellia > Pyrinomonadales > Pyrinomonadaceae > UBA11740. The sequence continues at coordinate 18,374 of DATENS010000320.1, forward strand.
ACCGCAGACCTTAACGGTTCGCATTTTCGGCCTGCGGATGCGATTGATGGCATACGCTATGCGGTGACCGCGCCGCCACCGGGAGATATTAACGACTTCTGGCGCGATGAGCATGGGCTGCCAAGTTGGGTGCAAATAGATTTCAATGGACAGAAGACAATCGACCAGGTGGATGTGATTACCTGCCGCGACTATCCGAACAATGCTTTGCAGAGCGACCCGCCGGCGACTGAGACCTTCAGTCAATACGGCGTCACGGCTTTCGAGGTGCAGTACTGGACAGGCACCGGATGGCAGACGGTGCCGGGTGGCTCGATCACGAATAACAACCTGGTGTGGAAGCAGGTGAACTTCACCGCGGTGACCACGGGCAAGGTTCGGGTGCTGGTGAATGCGGCGGCCGACAATGTGGCGCGCATCATGGAAGTGGAGGTGTGGGGCGCCGCCGCGCGCCAGAACGTGGCGCTGACTGCCAATGGCGCCACGGCGACGGCGCAGAACTACACCGCCGACGTTAACGGTTCGCATTATCG
>DATENS010000321.1:0-7078 GCA_035274925.1 Pyrinomonadaceae bacterium
GCCGCTGACGAGGCACTCGCTACCCAACGTAGCCTTCGGCAACGTTGGGCTGGAAGCCGAGACCGCTTTGCGGTCTCTGAATTCAAACACTCACCTCACAAATCACCTCGCGCCTCCGCTTACTACGGTCCCGCGGCCCCGTATTTCAGCTTCACTACTTTCGCTTTGCCCGTTCGATAAACCGTGACGATATACAGGTTGTCGTATTCAGTTTCAGGAATAGGCGGATACTCAGGGCCTCCGAGCGCCCGAATGATTTCCGGCACAGTGTTGTTGTGACCAGCGACGAAAACCGTCTGGCCGGAATTTTGCGCGCGAATCTGTGCCAGCAGGTCGGTGGTACTCTTTGAATTAACCACCGTGACCGGTAAGCCGAGCTTGTCGGCGAGAGGTTTTACCGTTTGCTGCGTGCGCCTGTATTGCGTCGCATAGATAGCGTTAACGCCGGCATCGCCAAAGATGCGCGCGATCTCGAGCGCTCGTGCCTGCCCGGCCGGACTCAAGTCGACGTCGTTGTTGCTTGGATCAATAATCTTTTCCGCGTGACGGACCAGAATAATGGTGGTTACCGCGCGGCGGAAGGTAGCAAAGTAAGCAAGAACCACAACCGCGCCCAGCAACGCGAACAACATCGAAAAGACAATGACGGTTCTTAAGCGCGCCCGGGGCTCAGCGTTCTCGTCGGCCATTTACAGTTGCGATTCCCTTTGCGAACTCAGCAAGGCGTGGCGGCAACAATACCACTGGCTGGTTTTTTATTCGAGGGGAAACCGTGCGCAACGTTCGAGTTACGGCCGGCTGCGGGCGAGGACCGCGGATGCAAACCGAAACAGATGGTGCTAACCTATCGCTTAACCATTACGTACCTGATTAACCCTTCGAATTAAGGTGATTTTCATTGGCTCAAGAGCAAACCAATACCGACTTATCTGAACTTATCGCCGAGAATTTCGGGGCGAACGCGACTTACGTTGAAACATTGCTGGCCCGCTGGCGCAGCGATCCTTCCCTGGTCGATGAATCGTGGCGAACTTATTTTGAAGAGCTGATCGGCGCCAATGGCGACGCCGCGGCGGCACAAACGCCGGCCGTGTCAAAACCTGAAGCGAGCGTCGAGGCCGCCGCTGTGGCGCCGGCTAAAACGAAGAAGCCCAAGCCAGAGCCTGCCGCAGCCGCTGCGGAACCGCGTCCATCCGAAACGCGCACCGAATCAGTTCCGATTCGCGGAGCCGCGCTGAAGATTGTTGAGAACATGGAAGCCAGCCTCGCGGTGCCCACCGCGACTTCTCAACGTCGCATTCAGGTGAAATTGCTAGACGAAAACCGTCGGATCATCAACCGGCATTTGCAGGAAAGCGGAGGGCGTAAGACTTCTTTCACGCACTTGATTGCCTTTGCATTATTGCGCGCGCTCGAGAGCTTCCCCCAGATGAACGACGGGTTTGACGTCGTTGACGATCTGCCGGTCCGGGTGAAACGCGAGTCGGTAAACCTCGGCATCGCCATCGATCTGGAAAAGAAGGACGGCTCGCGCTCGTTACTGGTTCCCAATATCAAGAATGCCAACGCCTTGGGCTTCTCAAAGTTTCTCGAAGCTTACGACGATGTAGTGTCCCGGGCCCGCGCAGGCAAACTACAAATCGCGGATTTTCAAAACACGAGTATCTCGTTGACGAATCCCGGAACACTCGGCACTGTCGCTTCAACGCCGCGGCTGATGGCAGGGCAGTCTGTGATTATCGCCACCGGTGCCATCGAGTATCCGGCTGAATACCAATCGATCGCACCGGCGATTCTGCCGCAATTGGGAATCAGCAAGGCCATCACCATCAGCAGCACGTACGATCATCGCATCATCCAGGGCGCGGAGTCGGGAGCATTTCTCGCGCGTGTGCACGAACTACTCCTTGGCAAAGACAAGTTCTACGACCAGATCTTCTCTGACCTGGGCATTCCTCATGCGCCACTGCGCTGGAACGTCGATCAAAATCCGCTGTTTCTGGGCGCCGATCAGCTACACGAGCAGTCCATGCGCCAGGCTCAGGTAATGGAATTGATCAATGCCTACCGCGTGCGCGGGCATTTGCTAGCCGACATAGATCCTCTGCACGCAATGCCTTTGCTCTACCACCCGGAGCTGGATATCGAGACTTACAAGCTGACCATCTGGGATCTTGACCGGATGTTTGTGACCGGGGGCCTGGCCGGGACTGAAACCGCCACTTTGCGAGAAATTCTGGACATTCTTCAGCGCGCCTACTGCGGCAAAGTCGGCACGGAGTATCGACACATTCAGAGCAAGGAAGAAAAGCTCTGGCTGCGCGAGCAGATTCGCCGCGAGTTTGTCGATCCCGACCCCATCGAGGCGGAAATCAAGAAACGAATCCTGTGGAAGTTAATCTCAGCGGAACAGTTTGAACGCTTCCTGAATACCAAGTACCTCGGGCAAAAACGTTTTTCGATCGAAGGCTGTGAAACGATCATCGCGCTTCTTGATCAGCTAATCGATCGCGCCGGCGAGCTGGGTGTCGAACAGATCACGATGGGGATGGCGCACCGCGGACGCCTGAATGTGCTTGCGAATGTAATCGGGCATTTCTGCGAACGCATCTTCACTTCGTTCGAGGGCTCGATTCACCCGTCGTTCCCTGCCGACGAAGGCGACGTTAAATATCATCAGGGCGCCAAAGGCGAACGGGAAATAGCGGACGGCAGGAAGATTCGCCTGCTGCTTTCTCCTAACCCGAGTCACCTGGAAGCGGTCAATCCGGTCGTTGAAGGAATGACCCGCGCTCAACACGATGAACTGATGACGACCGATGGCGCTTCGCGTGAGGAGGCGATGAGCCGCGCGTTACCGGTGTTAATGCATGGCGATGCCGCTTTTGCCGGTCAGGGCATCGTAATGGAGACTCTTCAGCTCGCTCAGCTTCGCGGCTATCGCACGGGCGGAACCATTCACATCATTATCAACAATCAAATCGGCTTCACTACTTCTCCCGAATCCGGCCGCTCATCGATCTATTCGACGGACGTCGCCCGCATGACGCAGTTGCCCATCTTTCATATCAACGGCGACGATCCGGAGGCGGCCTATCGCACCATGCGCATTGCCCTCGATTACCGCCAACAGTTCAAAAAGGACGTGGTGCTGGATGTGGTCGGCTTTCGCCGCCTGGGCCATAACGAAGCCGACGAGCCCAGCTACACCCAGCCCCTGATGTATCAGCGCGTCAAGGAACATCCCGGCGTCCGAAGCATTTATGCGAAACGTTTGGTGAAGGAAGGCGTGCTTGACGAAGCCGGCGTCGAGCAACTGATTGCTGAGCGCATCAGCCGGTTTGAAGATGCCCAGGCCCGCGCCAAGAAAGTCGCGGCGGAACAAAAAAACGTGGAGATTGCCGCCACTTCCGTGGAGGAAATCGACGGCTCGGCGGTGGTTGATACCGCTACGGATGCCGCCGCGATCAAACAAATCTCGCAACAGATTTCCATGCTGCCTGAGGGCTTCCATCTAAATCCTAAGATGGTTAGTCAGCTTGCGCGGCGCGCGAAGATGGGCGACGGGCAGTTGCCGATTGATTGGGCATTCGCCGAGGCAATCGCCTTCGGATCGCTGGCCCTCGAAGGCACTTATGTCCGTCTGAGTGGTCAGGACTCCGGCCGCGGGACATTCAGCCATCGGCACGCAGTCCTTTATGACACCCAAACCGGCCAGGCATGGTCGCCACTTTCCGAGCTGCGCGCCAGTAACACCAGCGGACGCTTCGAAGTATTCGACAGTTCTCTCTCGGAGGCTGGCGTGCTTGGTTTCGAATATGGCTATTCCGTAATCGCCGCTGAGGCGCTGGTGATGTGGGAGGCCCAGTTCGGCGATTTTAATAACGTCGCCCAGTCGATCATCGATCAATATGTAACGGCCAGTGAAGATAAGTGGCAGCAAACGTCGCGGCTTACCATGCTGTTGCCGCATGGCTATGAAGGCCAGGGGCCCGAACATTCCAGCGCGCGTCTCGAACGCTTTCTGCAACTCTGTGCGGCAAATAATTTGTGTGTCTGCTACCCAAGTACGCCGGCCCAGTATTTCCATATGCTGCGCCGCCAGGTCCGTGAGGGTTTTGAGCGGCCTTTGGTCGTAATGACGCCAAAGAGCCTGCTGCGCCTGCCGGCGGCGGCTTCCTCGCTTGATTCACTGACGAGCGGCGGATTCAACCCTGTGATCGACGACGTGGAGATCGAAGATGCGGGCGCCGTTGAGCGAATTGTCTTTTGCAGCGGAAAGGTCTTTTATGATCTTGCGGATGCGCGCAAGAAAGGCTTCACCGAATCCGCTAATCGCGTGGCCATCATCCGCACTGAGCAGTTCTATCCTTTCCCGCTGACCGCCATCAGGGAAGTGGTCGAAAAATACTCTAATGCGAAAGAACTGATCTGGTGTCAGGAAGAGCCGAAGAACATGGGCGCGTGGACTTTCATGGAAGGGAAGTTCGAGGACCTGGTACCACGTGGCGATCTGCTGCGTTATGTAGGCCGCGCCGAGTCAGCCAGCCCGGCAACGGGAAGTTACGCCGTGCACGTGAAAGAGCAGCAGCAACTGGTTGAGCAGGCGCTGACGATCGATTAGCGCGGTCACGTCCTTCTTAGAATCAGCGCAATAACAGCTGAGAACACTGCCCCAAACAGCACCAAACCAACCGCCAACCCACCGAAGGCTGAAACGTAACTGGTGTGTCCGGCCTGCTGCATAATTCTCGGGCCGGTCAGCGCAATCACGACACCGAAATAGGCACAAAGCGTCAGGGCGTAAACAACCGCGATCAAAACGCCGGTCTTGAATCCGTCGCCGAAAGACAGTGAGCCGCCGTTCGCGACGCGCTTCGCTCTTATTCCGAGCACGAGTCCAACGATCGCAGCCAAATTGAAGACAACTGTGTCGGCAATCTGAGCCTGAGTTCCTTCGAGATGGAGCACAAAATTCTTCACGGTCACCCACGCGGCAATGACGAGCGCCACGAGGATTCCGTATTTGAGGGCGATTTTCATGTTGTGAGCTTTGGCATCTTCCTTCGGTTTGTAATCACGTGGGGCACTAGCCCGACCGTTAGGGAGGGCTAAGAGATTTTGAGCCCTTGCCGACGCGCGGGCTATTGCCCCACCTCGGTTTCGGTACCTTCTATCACAATCTAGTTTGACCGCAAACATCGGATAGAACCGTTTTACTGCGTCCGCTAATATCCCTTCATTGAATCTTTAAGAGGTGAAGTAAGATGCTGCAGACAATAACGACCATGCCGAGCGTGATGAACAATCCGGAGTTGTGGAATGCCGTGGTTTCGCGTGACGCGTCGCGTGACGGCAGCTTTGTGTTTGCCGTGCTCTCGACCGGAATCTACTGCCGCCCGTCCTGTCCGGCACGCCGGCCCCGCCGCGAGAACGTACGTTTCTTCCAGGTGCCTGAGGCGGCGGAGCAGGCCGGTTTTCGCGCATGCCGCCGGTGTCATCCACGGCGGGCCCGCACTCGCGATCCACAAATCGAGCTGGTGCGGCGTGTGTGCCACCTGATCGATGAACACGATGAGGACCTTCCTACTCTGCAGAAATTAAGTGCTGAGACTGAAGTCAGTTCTCATCACCTGCAACGCACTTTCAAAGAAATCATGGGCATCACGCCGCGCCAATACGCCGATTCGCGGCGGCTGAACAGTTTCAAAACGAACGTGAAGAAAGGCGCGACGGTAACCGACGCGATGTACGATGCCGGCTACGGCTCGAGTCGGGGGCTTTACGAAAAATCTTCAGCGCACCTGGGCATGACGCCGGCCACTTACGGTCGCGGCGGTAAAGGCATGCGGATTATTTATACGATTGCTAACTGTAGTCTCGGACGCATGCTGGTAGCGGCGACTGAGCGCGGAATTTGTTCGGTGGCGCTGGGCGATTCAGACGCGGAGGTCACTTCCGGACTCTTTGCGGAGTATCCGAACGCCTCAATCGATTCGAAAGACACTTCGATCAGCCCGCGGCTGAATCTCTGGCTCGAAAAGGTTCTCGCCGGCCTCAACGGCCAGACACCGCGCATCGATCTGCCACTCGACATTCAGGCGACCGCGTTTCAGTGGCGGGTGTGGGAAGAGTTGCGGCGCATTCCCATCGGCCAGACTCGATCCTATCAACAGATCGCAGCGGCGATTGGAAAACCAAAAGCTGTGCGGGCCGTCGCCAGCGCGTGCGCCGGCAATCATGCCGCGCTCGTAATTCCCTGCCATCGCGTGATTCGTGAGGACAAAAGTTTGGGTGGGTATCGTTGGGGGCTTGAGAGGAAGAAAAAGCTATTAGAAGTTGAGAGGCGCAGGTAGTCGGTTGTCAGTGGTCAGTTGTTAGTTGTTAGTTGTTCGCTCGTTAATCATGACGCCGGTTGTCAGAGCGGTCGTGGAGCCAGCGTGCAACTGACCACTGACAACTGACAACTGACCACTGACAACTGACCACTAACTACTATTTCACCCAAACCGTCTTAATATTCACAAACTCACGAATCCCGAATTCACCGAGTTCCCTTCCGTAGCCCGAGTTCTTCACGCCGCCAAACGGCAAACGCGGATCTGACGCCACCATCCCATTAATAAAGACGCACCCCGCTTCGAGCTCGTTAATAAACCGATCGCTCTCTTCGTGGTCGTTAGTCCACGCTGCGGCTCCCAATCCAAACTCGGTCGCATTCGCCAATTCGATGGCTTCATCAATATTCTTCACGCGAAAGAGAGATGCGACTGGGCCGAAAATCTCATCGCGATAAGCCGGCGAGTCGTTTGGAATATCGGCAAGCACTGTCGGCTGGTAGAAATGGCCACCCGCCAAGTCACCATCGCCTTTGAATTTGTGACCGCCAGTGAGGATCTTTGCACCGCCCGCCACACTCACCTGCACTTGCTCTTGCAAGTCCTGCAAAATCTGATCGGTCGCTAAGGGTCCGATGTCCGTCGACGCTTCAAGCGGATCACCGACGCGCAATTTCTCCATCTCTTCAACAAATCGCTTTTCGAACTCGGGATAGATTTGCGCGTGGACAATAAATCGT
>DATENS010000322.1:0-3982 GCA_035274925.1 Pyrinomonadaceae bacterium
AGAGAGGAAAGCGTCGTCGCAAGCTGGCTGCTTCATGACGAGGTGGGCCGTAAGGGCGGCCTCCGTAGTACTCATGCCCCAAATGTGCAAGTCGTGAACTTCGAGACAAGTTGGGAGCTTCGCAAGATGTTCCTCGACAGCGCTCTGATTTATGCCTTCGGGTACCGCGTCGAGTGCTAGATTGATGGAATCACGCAACAGACCCCAGGTTCCAATCAGGATTACGAGGACAATTACCAAACTTGATGCTGGGTCGAGCCATAACCAACCCGTAAAAACGATGGCGAATCCAGCAAGGACAACACCGAGCGACACGGCGGCGTCCGCAGCCATGTGCAGAAAGGCACCGCGTATATTCAGATCGCCTTTGCGGCCGGACCAAAACAATAGGGCCGTCACCGCGTTCACACCAATTCCAATTGCCGCAACTGCGATAACAGTGCCACCTTCCACCGGGCTCGGTTCACTAAATCGCCGAATTGCTTCCCAGGCAATCGCTCCGATGGCAATAAGCAGGACAACGGCGTTAATGAGCGCTGCCAGAATTGATGAACGACGTAGCCCGTAAGTTCGGCCGGGCGTTGGACTGCGACGCGCGAGACCTGCCGCACCCCAAGCCAACAGAAGGCTCAGAACATCACTCAAATTGTGCCCGGCATCCGCTACCAGCGCGAGAGAATGAGCCCAGTGACCGTAAATAAACTCGATGATGACAAAGCCTAGATTGAGTGCAATGCCAATCGCAAAAGCGCGGCCGTAAGTTGAGCCACCATGACTATGTCCACTGCCCATTGGTTTCTTCTCCTCTGGCGGTTAAGATTCGAAATTCCTTCCGGCAGTCTTTTTTGTTTTCACGCGATTTCGGAGCTGAGAATCAGTTCAACGTAATTTTGATGAACGTCGGTGCCTCAAGTTAAGATTCATTCAGTTCGTGAATATTCAGCGATGATCCGATCTCGGATCTGCGAAGGAGTAAGCCGCTCCTGCTTTTCGAGGCGATAGGCAAGCAGCGCTTCGTTAACGCAGACTGCGCACATCGAGGAGTGCTCGGTTTCGTAGCAACTATGGAGACTCTTATGCCCATGCTCTTCGTCGCAATAGCAGTAGCACGGTAGTTGGGCCAGAGTCTGGGGAATCTGTTTTGCCACCTGATACGCCTGTCGCGCCTTCCCGGTAAATTGCTCGGGCGCCAGAGTCGGCGCCAGACTCTCCACAGCCGGGACAGACTCAAAGTGTGCTGGTATCCGCGCTTGTCTAGCTGGTTTGTTCTGGTCACTCACGCCTATTTTAAGCAGACTCCGTAAAGAGATGTCTGGCTTGGGTTGGGGCTTCAGTATAAACACCGCAGCACCGACAACGAGGCCTATCCCCACAAGTAATAGAGACAGTTCTCTCCAGCTTCTTTTCTTAACTTGTTTTTGGTTTTTCATAGAATAGATTCTCATCCTCAATGCGTTTGCGGCGGCAAGCCGCGCTCGACCTGTTCTATCATCCTCTTTACTTCGGCAGCCGCAACCGGCCGATTTACGTCTGGCGGATCGATAGTGGCAAATACGCCGTTCAGTAATTTGTCGAATGTCTCGCGCGAATTACCACCGAGCTTTTCCGTAAAAGGCGCCCGTTGCAACAAGTCATTAGCCGCGCGAAGGAAGCCGCGCGCGTCCTGATACTCAATGAAATTATCCTTTCCCGGAACGCCCGCCTCCACGACAGAAACGCGCCCGCCTTCGGTCGCCGTCGCATATTCACCCGCCGCGGTGTCCAGCACAAACCGCACGACGCGCGCCACGAAGTCAGGTGAATCATATGCGCCACCGGCGATCACCCTTCGCGCATTCTCTGTGATGGCAAGCGCGGCCTGGTACTTTTGCTGCACGTCTTCCCTCGCAGCATTCTTGTCGCCGGACACCTTCACGTACGCGGTCATCGTCTCGTTGAGTTGATCGTAGATACCACGAGTGCGCAGCAGTTTTTGCAAAACGAGCGCATCCGGGTCATTTCCTTCGAGCAACTCGTGCTGAGGGTGACCGGCGTGCTTACCGGCGCGCTTGAGATCGAGCACTGGATCCGGCCCCTGCCCGCTGGCCCCGCGATCGTGCAGCTCTTTCGAGGCGCGCACATGACCTTCAAGCACTGTGAGCGCGCCGACCGCATTCACCTCATCTGAGAGCGGCTCCAACGCAGTACCAGGCTGAACCGTTATGAGAGTCGATCCGCTCTGTCCTCGTTCGTCAACAAGCCGATACTGTCCTTCCTTCCCCGTGACTGCCACCGTCACATTACCTCCAGCGGGTACGATCACTTCGCCCACGAACAAGCCATTGCCTTCAAAGACTAAAGGACGCACTTCTCCATTTTCGATCGTGATGAACTGTCCGCGAGCGACTTGCGATGAAGCTGGCGTGGACTGAGCCGCCGCGAAGCGCACTGTCACATTGGGAATTGTCGCAGTGGAATGGATCAAAGCGCGCGACTGTCCCAGTTGTGCGATGAGTTCGGTGCCAAAGCCAATGAAGACGCCCACCGCAACGGCCGTCATGGCGGCTACCGCGCCCAACGTCTTGAACCGGATGCGAAATAGTTCGCGCGTGACATAGATCAAAGACCCAGTAGCCAACGAAAGAAATAGAAGTTCTACAACTTGGTTGACCCAAAGTCCTCCCAGCAAGGCTCCCAGTGCGGTCGGACCGCCTCCAATCAAACCGAGCCACAACAGTCGCCGCCAACTTACTGCCAAGCCAGCCAATGGCCCGGCGATTCCAAAGCCTTCAGTCGCGTTGTGCAACGCGAATCCAACTACGAGCACAATCCCGAAACTCGCCGCTCCGCCCGCAAATGACTGACCAATGGCCAGTCCTTCAGCAAAATTGTGCAGGCCGATTCCGATAGCAATCATGGTCGCTATATCGAACGGGCCGAGTTCCGCATTACGTCGCTTGTTGCGCCAATCTTCGAGCCACGACAAACCGATAAGACCCGCCGAAAACCCAAGAGCAAATACCAGTCCAAGTTGCGCTGCGCCCCAGGGCGTACCACTTTTGACGCTGGCCTCAACAGTCTCCATTGCACGGTAGCCGACTTCAATAATGAGAAATAGCAGCACGCCGGCAGACGCGAGTGTGAGCAACCCGCGAAGTCGTTCTGAAGCGCGACGCCAACGAGCCACGGGCAAGCCAAGAAAGATCGTAATGCCGGCTATTGCGCCGAGTAGAATATTCGTGCGTATCACTGTCTATTAACTCCTTCTGTCAACCCGCATCGACCATTAGCGGTTGTCATTTCTTCAGTTGGCGGACATACGTAACCAGCGCTCCGATCTCCGTCTTGGAAAGCTTTTTGTCAAAAGCGGGCATTTTGCCGTTGCCCCGAAGAATTGATTCGTACATGTGTTCATCAGAAATCGCTGTCTGCCACTTCGAATCTGTGAGGTTACGTGCATGATTGAATTTGGCCTTGAAGGTTTTTGCTCGGCCGTCTCTGCCGTGGCAACTAGCGCAGTTCTTAAGAAAGAGATCATCGCTGTCAACAACTCGTTGACTGTTTTGTCGAACAGTCAAGGAAAATGCCGCGCCCAACCAGGCTGAAATGCAAAGACACACAAGTAACGTGGTGGCTACTTGCATGCTAAACTTTCTTAATTCGACACGCATGAATCTGCCCACTTTGGCCTTGTCAACCTCTTCTATTACTTCGCACCAGCGGCTTTCAAAATCTCTATTACGTCAGTGTGATTTCGCTCAACTGCATGCATTAGCGGAGTCTCCCCGCGATTGTCTTTCGTGTTGACGTCTGCTCCGGCGGAAAGCAAGAGCTTTACGGTGTCCGGGTAACCTCTCAGCGCAGCAATCATTAGCGGCGTCTCCCCGACATCAGTCTTAGCGTCCACTTCTGCGTGGGACTTCAACAGGAGTTGTCCAATCAGATTATTGCCCAAAAGCGCAGTGAGATGTAGAGCAGTCGATCCGTTCTTTGTTCGCGCGTT
>DATENS010000323.1:0-2709 GCA_035274925.1 Pyrinomonadaceae bacterium
CACTTGCGTTAACTGAAGAGGAACTTGAAAACGTCGCGCAGGCGGCGGGCGCAAATGACCGATTGGCGGTCGGGTTTAACCGGCGCTTCTCATCGCTGGCGCGCGCGGCCCAAGAATTTTTCGCGGGCCGGCAGTCGCCACTCTCGATCCACTATCGCGTGAATGCGGGCCGCATCCCGCGCAGCCACTGGGTGCACGACGCCCGGGATGGCGGCGGACGGATCATCGGTGAAGTTTGCCACTTCATCGATCTCATCCATTTCCTCACCGGGTCGTTGACGACGCGAGTTTATGCCGAATCAATTGCCGGGGATAACCACGAAGCCCCGGACACAGACTCGATCTTTGTGACCCTGCGGCTGGCGGATGGCTCGAACGCCGGGATCGCATACCTGGCTGAAGGTGATAAGGCACTGCCGAAGGAACGCATTGAAATCTTTGGCACCGGCAAGTCCTTTGTGATTGAAGACTTTCGCAGGGCAACGTCTTATCAGGACGGCAAGTCAAAAACCACCAAGCTTCGCGAACAGGACAAGGGTCAGCGTGATGAGATCCGGGCAGTGTGTGCCATGGTGCTGGAAGGAAAGCCGGCGCCGATTTCTTTGGAAGATTTGGTCACCACGACTCGGGCGACATTTAAGATCACAGAATCGCTGCGGACCGGAATGCCGGTGGAAGTGTGAGGGTTGTTTAGGCCCTTCGGGCCTTTACCCGGTCGCTACCGCTCCCGGTTCTGACCTTATCAATCAATAAACGTGCGGTGCCACAACTCCAGATTTAGCAATTGAAAAACCTGCAGGTTGAAATCTTCACGGCCTGAGAGGTTCGCCTCGATAATCCGCCGCACTTCTTCAGGACGAAACAAGCCGCGCCGCCTGACGGTTTCCTCCGACAACAACTCATCTACCATCGGACGCAGCGGCCCGCGCAACCAGGATCGAATCGGCGCGCCAAACCCCGCCTTCTTTCGCCAAACAACGTCACGCGGCAATAACTTCTCGGCGGCCTTCTTCAAAACATACTTGCGTTTCAGCCCGCGCAATTTCAGGTCAGGCGGCATGCGCGCCGCCAACTCGAGCATTTCCTTGTTGAGGAAAGGCACGCGCACTTCGAGGTTCGCGGCCATGGCCGTCTTGTCCGTCGTCATCAGGTTGAGACAGGGCAAAAACGTTTTCATGTCGACGTAAAGCAGTTGATTGAGCGGAGCAGCATTCTTCGCCCGCGCAAAGTACCGCCGGTGCGCCGCGTACGCATCTGTGTTCTGCATCGCTTCGCGCAAATTGCTAGTGTACAGGCGCGCCTTAGCATCATCAGTGAAGTAAGTTTCGTAACCCAGATAACGGTCTTCGAAATCGAGCGCCGCGCTGCGCGCGAATTTCTTTGCATTGCGCAGCGGCGCCGTCAGCCTTCCCGGCCGGCCACCCGGCAACACCTGGGCAATCGTCTTCATCAATGGCCGCCGCAGAAGTTGCGGCACCGGATCGAACGCGCCGGCGATCTTCATGGCCATCTGTCGTGGATAGCCGGCGAACACCTCGTCTCCACCCATCCCACTGAGCATCACGCGTAACGTTTCGCGCGCCGCGCGGCTTACCAGGTAACTGGGAATCGCCATGTCGATGGGCGGCTCGTCCATGTGATAGACCAGTTTCGGCAACAGGTCAGCCACCTGTGGTTTCAGCATGATTTCATGATAGTCAGTGACCAATTCCTGGTTCACGCGCCGCGCCCATTCGACGTCGTTAGGAATGATGTCATAGCGAAGATCGTCGGCCTCGATCCCAATCGCATAAGTTCCCACCGGCCGCCCATCGCTATGGTGCTTCATCATCGCGACGATGGAGGACGAATCAACGCCACCGGAAAGAAACGAGCCGAGCGGCACGTCCGCAACCATCTCGAGTTTCACCACACGATCGAGCGTCTCCAGGACGCGCTCCTGCCACCACGCGTCGCTCTTCCCTTCTTCAACGTCGTCGAATGATATGTCCCACCACTCCTGCACGTGCGCCTCGCCATCGCGAACACGAACGAAATGGCCAGGCGGAACGGTCTTAATTCCGCGGAACAGAGTCTTCGGATCGGGGGCCCAAAGAAAAGTGAGAAACTGATGCAGCGCTTCGTGATCGAGTTCGGGCTTAATCAAGCCGCTGGCGAGTATGGCTTTGATTTCTGAAGCGAAGGCAAAGGACCGGCGCCCTTCATTCTGGAATTCAGTGTAGTAGAGCGGCTTGATGCCGACGCGATCGCGAACCAAATACAGAGCCCGCTCTTTCTCGTCCCAAAGCGCGAAGGCGAACATGCCGTTCAGACGCAAGAGACTCTCTTCGCCCCATTCGATCCAGGCATTGAGCAGAGCTTCGGTATCGGTTTGCGTGCGAAAAGTGTGGCCTTTGCTTTGGAGCTCCTCGCGGAGCTCGCGATAGTTGTAAATCTCGCCGTTGAGAATTACCGAGAGGCGCCCGTCGTGGGAAAGCATGGGCTGATGGCCGGCGCTGCTGGTATCAATGATCGAAAGTCGCCGGTGACCGAGACAAACTGTCTGCGCATCGTTATCGGTGGCTTGCCGGGTCCACACACCTTCATCGTCTCGCCCGCGATGTTCGATCGCTTTCAACATCGGGGCAATGATGGTTTCGGGATTCTGTCCGATGACGCCGGCGATTCCACACATGGTGTTACTTCATCGCTCGCTATTTCCTGCCCTAT
>DATENS010000324.1:0-7040 GCA_035274925.1 Pyrinomonadaceae bacterium
AGTCAGGCGATGTCTCGTCAGTGACGAGATCGTCAAAGTCTTCGATCAGAGCCGGACGCGGGAGGGTCGTGCGGTCAGTGAAAGGATCGAAATCTGGTACCGGCTCGCGCCCCCAGTAAGCCAGCTGCATACGAAAGCCAACGGGTGTGCCTGCGCCGTTCTTCGTGGTGCTGTCCGAAATCTTCACTTTCACGCGCGATCCCCAAAGCCCGGGGCCGGCCGCGCGCACGATGAAGTCGCCGAAAGCCGCGGAGGCTATGGCGGCGCCATCGCCCACCAGGCGCGCGATAAAAGTGCGCTTGCCTCCATTCTCGAAAAAACCATTGGCCGCGTACGGCAGGAACTTGTTCGGATGAAACACGTCGCCGAACCAACGTTGATAGTCTTTGTAGCTTGTGACCAGGCGTGGTGTCGTTGACCCGCGCTCAGCCTCGCCGAGCATGGCCGCGGTACTTGTCGGCACTCCCTCGATGGGACGCGGGCCACGCTCGATTTCTTCGATGTAAACACCGGGATGCAGATATTCAGGCATGATGATTCTCCAGTTTAGCTAGCCGTTTGGGTCTGCTGCTGTTCGGGTTTGTCAATCTTTTCGCCGCAGCATTCAATTTTGCTCGGGAGCTTCGCTTTGGCGTTCTTTTCGAAGTCTTTGAGTCCGTTTTCGATTACATCCTTAGCCTGTTTGATCCAGGCTTCAGTTTCCAAAACCTTCTTTTCTGACGCGGCGAGGGCTTTCTGCGCGGGCTCGTAGCGCGTACTCACAAGACAACAAATTACCGTGATGTAATCCTTTGGATCGATCAGGTAGGGTTGAGGGCCAATAAATCGTTCGAGGAGGGTCCAGTAACCAACGTTTGGACCGCAACAGTTGTCTGGTTTCCCCTTGTCGCACTTGCAGTGCTTCGCGGCTTTATCGTCTTCCTTCTCTTCTAACTGCTCGTCGCCTTCCTCGGTCGCTTTCGGTTTCGGCTCCTCGCATTTACAGAGATCCACAAACTTCTGGTCGATTTTCGTTTTCCATGGTGAGCCGGAGGGTGGAGCGATCGCCAGGTGTCGGGGTACCAGTTGAAAGAAGAGGTCGAACAAGACCTTCGATTCATCAGCGTTTGTAGCTTTGTCAATGTCGCCAATGATCTTTGCGTTGTCAGCCAGCACCTTTTCGATGGTTTGCGCCGGCTTTTCCCAGACCGTAAGCACGCTCTTGATGCGATTGAACGTTTGCTCTTTTGCTTCTTTGTCGCGCGTATACCAATACAGACGGTCATACAGATTCTTGAATGCTTTGTGCGGATAAGACACTACTGGGTCCCAATACAGTTTCTGTTGCGCCTGATTCATCTTGTGCAACAGTGGACAGATGTAGCACTCAATGGCACATTTCCAACACTTCATGCCGCAAAGAAACTCGCTAATCAGTTTGGCAATCTGCTTATCCTGTTCGACCCAGCGTTTGACGAGCTCGTCATACTTAGTCCGGGTATAGTCCTGGCCGGCCGCATTTGCCTTTGCGAGCAATGACTCGAGGTCGGTCTTAAATGCCTTGGTCTTTTCTGCCTCAGCGAGTTCGCCGGCTTTGGCGGTGATTAAACTTTCCAGGCAATTCGGATCCGAACCAGGGTCGGTTGGACACCCACAATCTTTATCCGGTAGACATAGCGGCGGATCTTTCCAGGTCGGCGGCTCAGTTATTGGGAGTTGGTTACCCTTACACTTCTCAACGCTTCCCGGAGGGTGCGGCTGAGGGGCTGGTTCCGGTTTTTCATAACAATCACGATCCGTTTCTTCTTGCTTGTTGTCATACATAGCATTCTCTCCTAATGTGGGACTCAGGGTTGCAACTCGTCCCAGGCAAACGTGAGTGGGTTCAAGGTCGACGGGTTGGTTACTCGGCCTTGCGGAAGTTTCAAATCGTCAGAGCGGCGCTCAGTCCCCCCGTTACGGCTCGCTCTCAGCCGCACCGTTACGGCTCCCTTGTCGAGATGTGGTATCTCCGCCGGACCGAGGCGCAGTATCGAAACAAAGTCGCCTCGCTTCCGATCGGTGTGCGAAGTGGTTGGCGCGAATTGCCAGTTATTGTCTTCATCGAGCCACTGCAGCCTGACCGCGGCATTTCCAACCGGTACTTGAGGCTCCGGCGGAGTGACCTGCTCTTCGATCAGTGTGCCGCGCAGCCCGGTTATGCCGGGAGTGAACGAGTAGTCCGCGCGCGGCTGCAATTCGACGGTGGTAATGTCCGGTGGAAACTTGATTTGCGCAGGCTCGAGTTCCGTGGGTTCGTATGGCAACGTCCCTGGATCGATGGAAACCTTACGCAAGTTTTGAATATCTTCGCGGAGCCAAACGAACGAGCCACTTGCGTTCACAATCGGCTTGCCAAACAGTCCTTCGGCGTCGACTTTCACACCTTGACTGACCCGAGACAGCGTCACGGCATCAAGCAACTCAATCGCGAACAGGACGCGACGACGATATGCCTCTTCCAGCGGAAGGCGGACTTCAAAAGACCCGTTCATGACACGACCTCCGCCGCCTTCGCGCCGGCATGCAATCGATCGTCGACGACCGGTTCTGCCAGTGGCAGTACATCCGGCGGATCGACCCAGACCGGCGAGGCGAGATAAGCGACCGACGTTCGATAGTTCGCCGTCGGAAACAGCGCCCAGATTCGACTGGCCTCTTCCGTCGAGAGTGGCTCCATTGTGACGTGCACGGTTTCATTGTCGACGTCAGGCCCAGTCAAATCCGGGGCTGCCTGGATCGCCTGAATGGCGTATCCAAGGTATTGAAGCGGCCTCTCTTCGTTTTCGTCCGATGTGGTCCCCACCGTCACCAGAAAGTAGAGATCAAGAGGAATTGAATTCAGGTATACCGTCGGTGGCGCGATTGTCGATGGAAGGCGGTGTTCACTGTTGCGATGGTTTGCGTTAGGGAGGATGCGGTAGAGAAAGAGCACGAGTGCCGCGCCACTTGCCTCGGCGTCGTCGAGCGGGCCAACGAAGACTGTTCCGCTAACGCCAGAGAGCGCCAGCGCAGCTTCGAGTCTCTTTCTCAACAGCGCAGTCACGCGCATTATGGCGTCCGCTTTCACGCAGCCCTCCTTGCTTCAAGCAGGGCAATCTCAACTGGGGGCATGCCCAGCTTGGTAAGCTCGGCGGTCGCCGCTTTCGCAATGTGTTCCAGGGCAATTTGCTTTCCGGCGGCGGCAGCAATGAATGCCGCGCGCAGAGTAATCTGACGGATCTGCCCGCCCGTGAGCTCGAGCCGGCGCGCGAGCTGACGGAACTCTCCATCGGTAAGTTCGTGCGCTTCGGCCGGTAAGCATTGGCGCCAGATCTTTTCCCGTGCAGTCACATCCGGTCTTGGAAATTCGACAATAAAGCGCAGGCGGCGGAGAAATGCGGCGTCGAGGTTCCGCCGCATGTTCGTGGTGAGCATCACCAGTCCCTCATAGGCTTCCATGCGTTGCAAAAGGTAGGCGACCTCGATGTTTGCATAGCGATCGTGCGAGTCTTTCACCTCGCTCCTCTTGCCCAGCAAAGCGTCAGCCTCATCGATCAGAATTGCGGCGCCCGATGCTTGGGCGTCCGTGAACACACGATCGATGTTCTTCTCAGTCTCGCCTATGTATTTGCTTACCACCCGTGAGAGATCCAGACGGAGGATTTGGATATTGAGGCTGCGCGCGATGCCCATCGCCGCCATCGTCTTGCCCGTCCCACTGGCGCCGGAAAAGAGCGCAGCAACACCACGTCCATATGGGAGTTTTTCGCGGAACTTCCATTCGTCGAGTACTTGCGGCGCCAGACGAACATGGTCGACGATTTCAATGAGCTGCTGTTTGCGGTCAGGCGGAAGGACCACTTCTTCGAGACTGAAAACGGGTTCGATGCGTTCGACGAGATGGGATATGGCTTCGGACGCCAATTCCTTGAGCGCCACCGTCAAGCGGTCGAGTGCAGGATCGTCGGCGTCGTAGTTCTTTGGACGGCTGGCCGCGAGGCGCATCGCGTGTTCCAGGCCATCGATGTGAAGCGGATATCGATTAGCAATCGCCTCAGCGGCCTCCCGCGTCAGGTACGCATCCGCGCCCAATGCCGCCGCCCGGACTGCCTGGACGCGAGCGGACATGGGCAAAGGCGGCTCAGACACCAGCTCGTAAGCATCTCCGCCGAGAAGTTGGACCACAAGTGCTTCATTGCGGCAAATCACTGCGGCCCGACAGCGCGTGCGACTTAACGTCTTGAGAAATAGGCCAAGGCCAGCGGGTTCGGCTTCGGTGCTGTCGGTATTGGTGATGTCAATAATCAGGGGTTTGCGGGTGAGCTTCGCACAGCGGCCTATGCGAATGGCGCAGTCCTCGACTTCGGACATCTCAACACTTGCAAGCCGCGCAGCTTCCACCCGAATCAGCTTTATGCGTTTGCCGAGCGCGCCACGCTCGAGTATTGCTCGCCACGCCGCCGGATCGTCGCCATCGAATACAATCCATCGTGCCGCAGTCGGAATCCGGATCTTTTCGATTAGTCCGGCCGCGCGTTCTTCTTCTTCCTTCAGCAGACTGGCGCCAGGCCAGGGCATTAGCCGCAGGATGCGCCGCACTCGCGGGTCATCTTCGAGCGCGTCACGCTTATCGAGCAGCCACTCAGCCAGAAACGGATCAGGTCTTAGCGGCTCATCTGCCGCGGCCGGACGACCCGCATATCCCTCAAAGACCAGCGAACGCGTGAGCGCCCCTCCATTAAATCGCTTTCCGCGCACATTTGGAGGGACTCCGAGTAAGCTGCAATACAAACTCATGGTGCCGACGCGACGACTTATGTCGTCCAGCAGGGCCCCAATGCAAAGCTGAAAACAATTGTCTAATTCGGGCGCGAGGGTGAGCAGCATCATGCGGAACTCGAGCGGGTCGAGCTTAAACAGATGAGCAGCGACTGCCAGGGGCTCGGGGTTCGTCGCAACGTTCGCCAGGGCCCTGTCGAGCGCCGCACCTTCAAGCGGAGGCTCGTAGGATGGTTTTTGGCCAGCCGGCTCGCATGACGCATCGAGCGATTTCATTAAAGTCCCGCGGCTGACCGCTAAGCCATGCAGATCGCCGTTTTCGAACGGAATCTTTTTGGCTGCGTTCTTCAACAGCGCGCGCAGCCAGTCCATCGACGCGTCGAGCAACGGATGTTCGCCGTTAACCTGCTCGGGTTCTGGGCTGTCTTCCGACGGTCTAACCGCGCGAAGTTGAATGCGTGTGAATCGCTCTCGCTCTTGCCCGCCGACGTGCTCAACCAGTTCACTCAACGTAGGTAAGAGAGATTCGGGATGAAGATCGCGAAATCCGATGCGCACAACGTCGCCGATCGACTCAATGAGCATCACGACCAGGTACTTACGTCTCGCGAGCCAACGTGCGGCGAGCTCATCTGTCCGAGCGGAGTGCCCCACAATAACCAATGCACAGGGTGTGGAGGGGTCGAGGGATTTGAGAAGAGCGTCTACTTCGCTAACCGGTACGAAGCGGTCCTCGACCAGGTCCATGTCTGGGCGCTTCGTCACTGAGTTTGCGATATACGCAGCTATGACTTCCGCAGGCAAATCATGCGGTGTGGTCGCTAGCAAGACATTAA
This sequence comes from Pyrinomonadaceae bacterium, assembly GCA_035274925.1. Lineage (GTDB taxonomy): Bacteria > Acidobacteriota > Blastocatellia > Pyrinomonadales > Pyrinomonadaceae > UBA11740. Next base: position 5,616 of record DATENS010000324.1, read on the forward strand.
TCTGCGCCAAGATGCGTGGCTCCTTTGCGGGCCTCTTTCAGTCGCTTGCTTATCGCACAAGTGTCAGGTGCTGACTATGCTGCGTGACGGCTCAAAAGAGATGCATAGAGAGATGCGTTACGATCTAGTGCCAACGGGCGGCAGGCGCGATCCCAATGGTCATACTTTTATCGATCCAAAGATGGATCTCTCGCCTCGTTACTCTTGAGTTTTGCGCTATTAAGAGATATTTACGCGCAGGAGGCGAGTGCGAGATAACTTGCGGTGAGCAGGTTGCGAACGGTTACTTAAGGCTGCCGTGATTATGCGGAGAATTTAAGAAAGTAGCTTCGAGCTTTTGGAGCGACAGGAACCGAGCGGAGGTGAGATTTGTGACTATGCTGAATGAGAATTGGTAGGCGCGTGGGGATTTGAACCCCAGACCCCTACCGTGTCAAGGTCGTCACTTTCCTGTTTGCGTAGCGCCCGATCGTTCCCAGCCCCGAAAACGGTCAACCAAACGACCAGAAAAGTCACGCGTACGTCGCATGAACTGAATAAACTCTAGGCGTAGTCTGCCAAAAGTCTGCCAAAGATTCACGCTCAGTAGCAATGCGCATTTCATCCAAAGCGTAACCCCGCCTCGATACTTGGTAAATAGCGCCCGATAATCCTGATCTTGCTAGCAGCGGCTTTGCTTCATAAAGGCGGTTATGGAGCGATTTATGAGGCAGATGGCGTTTCTGCCTCAAAAAGCGTTTTCACGCCCGTATGTAAGGCTTTGGCGAGCGCTAGGTTGAGATTGCTCGGGTCGGTTAGGTCCTCGGCGGGATACAATTTCTCAAAGGTCCAACCTTGTTCGTAATCATCGAGCCAGTCATACATTCCATCCCAAAGCTCTTGGATCTCAGGCGGTGGCACAATTAGCTTGAGTACTCGCTTCCACCACCAAGCTCCCATGTAACGCATGTCGCCATGCTGCTCAATTACGAGAATGCGACGCGCATCCATATACGGCTCGAACTTAGGCACGCAAGCGTTGAAGAGCCTGGATACCTCCTTGAGGAATCCGGCTGGCGGCTTTCCACCATGGTCTTCTGAACTGCGAACGTCCCAGTGAACACCCAACCCAGTTTCGGGATTGCCATGAAAAGCTCGATCGGTTCGGTCGCCACGCCAAAACGACCATCGGCGCCCCTCCTGAGTTGACCCAACCGTCAAGCCCTTACCAATGTCCAGGAAGTTGGCTTGCACGTGCTGGATTATCACATCAGCATATTCCTCTAACTCCCTGGTTGTCCCTGAAATGGCGAAATCAAGCTGAAGTTCATAGGCGTCGTCACTGACAAGATCCTTTAATCCGTCCGATACCAGGTCCACCAGAAAGTGGTCGTTCTTGTGACCCACAGCGTACTCAGGCGGCCATACGAGATTCTTTCTTTCGAT
>DATENS010000325.1:0-13551 GCA_035274925.1 Pyrinomonadaceae bacterium
AACTCCACGTCGCGATAAATCTTTTCGAGATCTTTTTCTTCAATCCGCTGGCGAAGGACACCGGCAACCTGGGCGGTGAGGTCGGCAACTTCAGCCACATGCCAGCTTTCTTCGCCCCAGTTTTCACGCGGCAGCTCGCCACCTTCAACCCCAACTGCTTCGCGGGCCAGATCGTTTAGCTCATATTTGCTGCGGGTTGGATCGACCAGATACGCCGCCAGCAGCGTGTCATCACTCACGCCGGCCAATTCAATCCCGAATGGCGCCAGAAGCGCCGTGGCCCGCTTCAAATCGTGAACTGACTTTTCCAGCAGCCCGTTGGCTAACAGCTCGCGTAAAGAGTCGAGCGCCGCTTCCTTTCCTTCGGCAAAATTCTCCAGATCCAAAAAAGACGACTTGCCGGGTGCCGGAGAGAATGCGAGGCCACGCGCGGCCTGATCGTCACGCGCGCCTTGCTGTTGGCCGGCCCCGGCGGGCGATGAGTTTGAAATTGCCAGTCCAATACTTTCTGACTGCCATAACTCCTGGATAAGACGATCAAGTCCAACCCGGTCGCGAATCAGCGCATAGTCACGCGTGCTCGTGACGCGCGCAGTGGCCACGGCGCCGTCGGCAAACTCATTTGTGAGATTGGTGAATTCCAACTCACGAAACAGCTCGTACGCAGCCGCGCGATCGGGTGGTTGGGCCTCGAGCTGCTTCAGATCAAGTTCGAGATCGATGTCGGTCTTGATCTGTGCCAGCTCGCGAGATTTACGAATCATGTCTGCGTTGTCACGCAGTGACTCGCGATATCTTTTGTTTTTGATCTCTTCCCAGCGCCCGAGGGCCTCTTCGATCGATCCGAACTGCTGAATGATCTGCACCGCCCCCTTCGGCCCCACGCCCGGCGCTCCCGGAATGTTGTCAATCGAATCTCCCATCAGACCGAGGAGGTCAACCAACTTGGCTGCCGGCACTCCGAACTTCTTTTCCACCCATGCTTCGTCGCACCACTCGATCGGCGGAACGGGCTCCTTGCGTTTGATAACCTGCGAATTCTGCCGCATGGAAACGATCCACGGATCGCGCACCAGCTGGCACATGTCCTTGTCGTTCGAAACGATGACTGCCTGTAATCCTTTCTCCGCAGCCTTGACCGCCAAAGTTCCGATTACATCGTCTGCTTCGTAGCCCGTGACGGTAATCATCGGCACGCTGTAGGCTTCGCAAAGACGGCGAATGTAAGGCAACTGCGAAGCGAGGTCTTCAGGCATCTGTTGGCGATTAGCCTTGTAGTCGGCAAAGCTCTCATGCCGAAAAGTCTTTTCCTTCGACTCAAAGACGGCGGCAATATATTTAGGTTTTTCATCCTGGATCAGTTTGCGCAGCATGTTGGTGAAGATGAAGACAGCCTGCGTAACCTGACCTTTGGAATTCGCGAGAGGGGCGGCGCGATTCGCCAGCGGCGCATAGAAAGCGCGAAAGATATGGGACATCGAGTCGATGAGAAAGACTCGCTCCGCCGGTTTCCGATCGGCGGGGGATTCGTTTTTCGGCATGGTCAAATCGATGATAGGGATGCGCACTGGCTAAAGCAAGCAATCAGATCGTGACTGAAATTCTATGAAGACGCGCGCGCTTTAGTGGGGTGCTTAGTCGCATGGAAGCCGCGCTGATCAGGCTAAGGCGTGGCGTGAGTGCCACAACTTGATCACGCGGTGCCGTGATTATCGACTTCCGCAAGCGGCATGTGGCTTGCACCTTAGAATCTGCTCGTTGCTCACACAATTTGCTGACGCGCCTCTCAAAATCATACGAATGAAACAAACCACTCTCGCCGCTCCGGTCGAAACCAAAGGCATAGGTTTGCATACCGCGGTGCCGGTCCGGCTCTGCTTGCTGCCCGCGCCGCCCGACACGGGTTACGTCTTTCGCCGAACGGACCTGGGCGGTTTTGAGATCCCCGCGACGGTCGAATCGGTAGCGCATTGCAGTTACGCCACCACCCTCATGCGCACCGGCGTGATGCTCTCGACGGTCGAGCATCTTTTGTCGGCCTTGCGCGGCTGTAACGTTGATAACGCTTACATTGAAGTCGACAACCTCGAGATTCCCATCATGGACGGTTCAGCCGAGAGTTTTGCCGAAATGATCGAGACAGCCGGTTTGGTCGAGCAATCGACCGCCCGGCGAGCATTGATGGTACGAAAGAAAGTTAGTGTGGAGTCGGGCAAACGTCGAATTACAATTGAGCCGGCTGACGCTTACGAGATCGATTGCCTGATCGACTTTCCACATCCGCTGATCGGGACTCAGCATCGTTCCCTGACCCTCGATAACGGCTCGTTCGGCCGTGACATCGCTTCAGCCCGCACCTTCGGTTTCATTGAGGAAGTCGAAGCGCTCCGCCGCGCTAATTTGATTCGCGGTGGTTCACTGGACAATGCGATCGTTCTCACCCGGGACGGCATGCTGAACCAAACCGGTCTGCGGTTTTCCGACGAGTTTGTCCGCCACAAGATTCTCGACATCATCGGCGACCTGGCCCTGCTGGGCATGACCTTACAGGGTCGCGTCACCGCTGAGCGCAGTGGGCACTTGCTGCATGCCGCGCTGATGTCTTCGCTGCTCAGGAATCGCGAGGCATGGGAAATTGTGGATCTGCCCGTGACCGCACCGCGAGCGATAGCGAGCGCCGCCGACACACAACCTTAACCACTTAACGCTGCGGGTTCTGACTCGTCTCTGCTAAAATTACAATTTCTCGGGAACGCCTTTTTGATTTTGCGCATCTAAGCCAGCGACTATTTACCGGAGGATTCTGTCACTTGATTAAAAATCGCCTTGTGATTCAATTGCTTTTTGGATTGGTTCTTCTCTTCGCGCCTGCGGTGACCCCTGCTGTAGCCGTAGCCCAGCAACCGACCGTCACTGACGACGAAGTCAAAGTCAACACCTACAAGCGTTTTGTCGACAATCGCGTGCCTAACCCGGCCGTGGCGTACGAAGCGGCCAAGGACTACATGGCGAAGTACGGCAAGGAAACCGATCAGTACACCAAATATCTGAAGGACTGGATCGCCGCATGGGAAGAAGATGAGCGCGTACGCAAGGCGGCCGCCGATCGCGAGGACCGGCAGGACAAACTCCTGTTTGCCATAAGCCAGAAGCGCTTTGCTGACGCATATGCACAGGCTAAGCAGGTGCTGACCGACGACCCAGGCAACGTGAAGGTTTTGATTCCGCTCGGGTACGGAGCTTTCATCGCCAGCACCGAGGCGCGCAACGAAACGTTTAATGCGGATGCGACTACCTACGCTCAGAAGGCCATTCAACTGATTGAATCCGGCAGGGCGCCCGACAGCTGGGCCCCGTTCAAAGACAAGGCCGATGTTTTGGGTTCGCTTGAGTACGCGCTCGGCTTTTACCAGCTCAAGCCTGCACCCGAAGCTTCAATTCCCCATCTGATCAATGCCGCGAACATCGACAGCGATCGCAAGACTTCGCCTTCCACTTACTACTACCTGGCGGTCGCCTATCAGAATGGGCCATACAAGAAACTTTCCGAGGACTACAGCAAACGTTTTGGCAATCAGGCCGAGACTCCGGAAAGCAAAGCAGCGCTCGAGAAGGTCAACCTGGTGCTCGATCGAATCATCGATGCCTACGCGAGAGCTGTGGCACTGGCCGGCACGAACCCCCAACATCAAGCGGCAAAAACCCAGTGGATGGCCCGCCTGACAGAGTTGTACAAGTTCCGTCACGAGAATTCTGACGCAGGTCTGACTGAACTTATTGCCGGCGTGCTGTCTAAACCTCTGCCGCGCCCATAACACAAAGAACCGACTTAACAGCGCCTTGACATCCAAAATTGGATTGTTAGAATCGATTCTCGTCGATCCAGAGCGGGAGTAGCTCAGTGGTAGAGCATCGCCTTGCCAAGGCGAGGGTCGCGAGTTCAAATCTCGTCTCCCGCTCCAAACTTTCGACGCTTCACCTCTCCAGCAGCCTGAACCTCTTCCCGGAAAGTGAATTCGATGCGATCTCATCTTCTCTTCGCGACCCTGGCGCTGGTTGTCATTGGCATCGTGATGGTCACCACGTCAACGCCTGCTGCGCCCGCCGAAAGGGACGGAATACCGAAAACGATCACTGGCTATGGCTGTGTTACGGCGGGAGTCGAGGCGGGCTGTTTGATGGTGACGGACAAGAAAACGCAAACTGTCTACAACGTCTACTTCCGCGGCAACAAGCCCAGGGCCGGCACTGCAATTCGATTCACCGGTACTGCTCACGAAGGACCTACGACCTGCATGCAGGGCCAGGCTGTGAATGTCAGCAATTGGATACAGCTAAAGATGAAGTGTAAGCCGGTGAGTTAGTCGTAAGTCTCTCTACTTTTTTGTAGGGTCCTCATCTGAAATTCTCTGCGTTAACTCTGCGTTCTCCGCGTCTCAGCGGTGAGTCTTTTGCAACGGTTATTCACCGCAGAGACGCAGAGGTCGCGGAGACTACGCAGAGAAAAACCGAGATTAGGACACTACCTCGTTTGGCATTCGCGTTTTGCCGCATCTCGCGCGCTTGCTATAATCCCTCGTCCCAAGTCTCCGGCGGCGTAGCCAAGTGGTAAGGCAGAGGTCTGCAAAACCTTTATTCATCGGTTCGATTCCGATCGCCGCCTCCAATACTTCCCCCCAGCACCTTCGAGCATCGCATTCCCTCGTTAGGATCTGAAGCATGAAAAATAGAGACCGCACGATCTATTGGTCGGCAACTCTACTCTTCGTTCTGCCCCTAACGTGGAGCGCCGTGCTCTATTTCATTGAGGGACCAAAGATGGTCGAGACCATGACGCATCTTGGTTATCCGATTTACTTTTTGAAGATACTTGGGGTCGCGAAAATATTAGGTGTGTTGGCTCTTCTGTTTAGCCGCTGGCCGCTGCTTAAAGAGTGGGCCTATGCTGGTTTCACTTTCGATCTGACCGGCGCTTTCTGCTCGCACCTTGCGTCTGGCGATCCGATCTACGTCGCGATAATTCCCATTGGATTTCTCGCAGTGTTAGCCGTCTCGTACATTTTCTGGAAGCGGCTAAAAAAAGCGAGTTAGTTTCAATTGAGGCGAACCCGGCAGGCGGGACATACCTGGTGAGTCTCTTTCAATTAACAGACCGATCCAGAACAAGGGGAAGCAAAAGAGCAGCATCAGCGCGAAGACGATCCAACCGCCGCTACTTGTTTGGCTGACCGGAAAAGGTGGTTGTGAGGTGCCGCAGTATGGGCACCGGTAGTTGGAGGGTCGACCCTAAGGCTGGCTCATGCGCCGCGAGTTATACCAGCCCTACAAAAAACCGGCAAGCGCGAACCCATTGAACATCTACCACTTAAACCAAGCACCCGCCTCCGAAAACTACAAAGCGTTCAAAAATCAATCATTCATGACATAAGTTCACCGACCCCTCGTCTGAGCGAAATATCAAGGGCTTAGCGGAAATCGCTAATCAGGATCGCGTCACTACTGGTCGTGCCGCGCCCGAACACGACCCACTTGTCATCGGGTGACCAGTCGAAATTATAGAAAGTCTCCAAAGTGAAATTTGACACTTGCTTAGCTGGGGCGCCGTCGAGAGACTGGATCCAAATATTCGTAACACCAGTGAGGGCACCGCCTTCTGTGAGGTTGTACATGATTGCGCGACCATCTGGGGACCATCGGGAATTAGGCCGCGTATCCGAAGTGACTTCCAGTGTCTTAAGCGGCGGGCCGCCTGCGAACGGTATGATGCTTATGATCCAAAGCAGTGGATGATCTGCTCCGGCAGGTCTGACGTATGCGACTAGTTTGCCGTCCTGGGAAATGTCTGAGGCCCAACTATTGTCAGTTAACTGCACCAACTCGCCGCCGTCGGCAGGTACTTTCCATGAAGAGTAGCTGGCGAAACTAAAGATCACCCACCTTCCATCAGGCGAAAAGAACGGGGCGAACTCACCAGCACCGTTGGTCAGTTGCTTCAGATTGCTTCCGTCAGTATCCATTCGGTAAATATGATAAATACCGGTTCGATTAGATGTGAAAACAATGTAGCGTCCGTCCAGGGATGTGTGCGCTCCCTGATCTTCATAGATGCCATCCGTCAGTTGTCTCTGATTGCTACCGTCTGCGTCCATGATCCAGGTGTGGACGCTGCCGCTCGCCGTCGAGTCGTAAATAATCCTGCCGTCAGAAGTCCAGTTAACGCTCGGGTATCCGTCCTGCCTACTTCCGGTCGTCAATTGTTTAGCGCGGTTCGCATCGTCGCCGGGCGCCACCCAAATGTGCGAACTCAGATCCCGCTGTGTCACAACCAGAGCACTCGCGTCCGCGTTTAGGCTCAAATCATGATAGTTGCTGAAATTGTTGGTTATTTTGCGTGCCTCACCGCTCGGATATGAGAGATGCCACAGCTGCAAGGGAGACGAGCGCGAATGCTCCCGCACGGCTACAATCAAGCCAGTGCCGTCCGGCAGCCACTTAATGTTTGCAACTGAAAACCAGTTCGGCGTCTTAAGCTGTTTCTCAACCCCGCCATCGAGCGGCACTTCAATGAGCTTTTGAGCATGAGGTCCGGAAACGCAGGTGATCGATTTCCCGTCGGGCGTCCAGGAGATACCATCGGGGTAGAAGTTGAGAGGGGCTTTGTGCGTGGCGACTATCTGCTCGCCGCTGCCATCACTATTCGCCACTACCAGTGAGTTTTCCTTCTCGAGGAAACCACCGCGAACAAAGGCCATGCGCTTGTCGTCCGAAGACAGTTCGACGCGCGCCGAAAAATTCTCCACAACCTTCTGTGCCATACCGCCAAATGCAGGCATTTTGTAGAGTGAATCAGGCCCTGCCTTCTCTCGCTTGTTGAAGAAGAGGTAGTTGCCATCGTGCGTGAAACTGAAGTTCGCGTAGGTAGCCTCCGAGCGAGGAACGACCTGCACGATGCTCGAGGTCGCAACTTGTCTGACCCAAATGCTTTGTTGTCCATCATCGTCCACAGTGTAGACGACGTGTTTACCATCAGGCGAAATCAATCCCGACCACACCCTGCCGGTGGAAGTCAGTCTGTTCATCTTGGCCAGCGCTAGAGGGGCCGCGTGCTTATTTTGACGCAGCAATCTGTACATTCCGTACCCAAACGCAATGACAAGGATGGCGAAGGCAATGGCAAGGCTTTTTTTATAGCGTCTTATTTCACTGACGATGTATTCGGCACTCGATGCCGGCTGAATCGATTCTTCAATCTCTGGCGGACGCGATGTTTCACGTCTGTTCAATGAGGGTGTTCGATCCAGCTCGGCTGCGCCGTTGATCCCCTGTCTCACTTCCTTCAACTCGATCGTCAGGTCTTTGATCGTCTGATAGCGCTCGTCCGGGTCCTTTGCCAGACACCGCCGAACAATCCGCTGCAAGTCAGGCGGCGCTGTGGGATTAAAGTCTTTGATTGGCGGAGGCGACGCGTAGACGACTTTGTGTAACGATTTGATAATTGACTCAGCCGCGAACGGTTTTTGCCCGGTCACCGCTTCAAAAAGAATGCAGCCGAACGAGAAGATGTCCGAACGCTGATCGATATCTTTCACCTTTCCCTGTGCCTGCTCCGGCGACATATAGCCGGTGGTGCCCATTATCGTGCCGGCCAATGAGTGCGGCGCCATGATTGCCGTGGGTCCTTCGCTCGATGCGCGCCCGGCTAAGCCTGGCAGTTTCTGTGGCTCGATCAGTTTCGCCAAACCAAAATCGAGAATCTTCGCATAGTCATCACGCGTGATCATGATGTTGTCCGGCTTCAAATCACGATGCACGATACCGGCGGCGTGTGCTTTGGTCAGGCCTTCAGCGACTTGAATGAGGTACTTCAGGAGCTTAGGCAGGGGGGCTTTGTCGCGATGAATCTTATCGCGCAGTGTGTCGCCGTCAATGTGCTCGAGGGCGATGAAGAGGATGCTGTGGCTCTGACCGATTTCGTAAATGTGCGCAATGTGCGGATGATTGAGCGCCGCTGCTGCGGTGGCCTCTTGCTCGAAGCGGCGCATTCGATTCTTATCAGAGGCAACTGCGACAGGCAGAATCTTGAGGGCGACCTTGCGATGTAACCGCAGGTCTTCCGCCAGATAAACTTCGCCCATGCCACCCTTGCCGAGCAGCGAGCGAATTTCGTAGTGGCCGAGACTAGTATTGGGGGCGAGAGTGTTGACCACGGCCGCACCAAGGTCCTGCTGCGCCTGGTAGAGCCCGGCAGCTATATCGTCCGGTGGCCGGTGGGTAGGAGCGGCTGCCTCGGCAATTAATAGTGATTCCAACTCGCGCCGCAGGTCCTCGTCGCCGGCAGAAATCTGATCCAGAAAGGCAGCCCGCTTGTTAGGAGCGGTCTCCATCACTGCATGAAATAGCTCGGTCAATTGTTCGTATTTTTCGGGAGTCATACTTCACGCCGCTTTGAGGGCGCGATCTAACCAGGTCTTGGCCATGCTCCAGTCGCGCAATACGGTCTCGGGCGAAACTTCCAACACTCTGGCCGTCTCCTCCACAGTCAAGCCGCCGAAATAGCGCAATTCCACGACCCGGCTCTGTCGCTTTGAAAGCTCCTCTAACTCTTTCAGCGCATCATCAAAGGCCAACAGTTCCCCTGCGCGTTCCTGCGTCACGAGTGCCGCCTCTTCCAGTGAGACCGGGCGAGCTCCGCCTCCTCTCCTGGCCGTGTGTCTTGCGCGCGCGTAGTCAACCAGGATGTGACGCATGGCTTGCGCGGCGACGCCAAAGAAGTGGGCGCGGTTCTCAAAATGCTTCTCTTTCTGTTTAACCAGGCGCAGATATGCTTCGTGGATGAGCGCGGTGGTCTGCAAGGTATGACCGGGGTTTTGCTGGCGCATATAGCGCTTGGCCATCTTCCGCAACTCGTCATAGATGAGAGGCATCAACTTGTCGAGCGCCTCACGGTCGCCATGACTCCACTGCTCTAGTAACTGCGTGACTGAATGGGCGGCTGACATTTGGGATGCCTTCAGACTAACCGGGGCGGTTGAGAATCCTGCGTGCTCGGGGAACTATACACCTCTTATCGAACTACAGCACCAACTTCAGACCGACAAAGACCTCTCAGTTAGCCATGCCAGTTTTCCACGTCGAATCTCGTTTCTATAAGTGGAGATCAGAATTACTCGGGCCTGTGCAAGCCGCATGGCCTCGTACCTTCAATAGGGATAGCCAGTTGATTCTGTCGTTCTGATCCCGGCCGGCGCGCTGACTGTGGATGCTTCTGGCGCCTGCTTAGCCTTAACCGCGCCCTCAAAGCGCCTCACCACAAAGGAGAGAAAGTCATGAGAATGAGATTAACCAGGACAAACGTTTTTGCACCGATCTTGCTGGCAATGGTCTTCGTCACCGCCGGCAATGCTTTTGGAATGGACACCGAGTACTCGATTATCGCCCAGCACAGCCGCAAGTGCCTGGATGTCGAAGGCGGCCCGAGCGCCATCGACAACGGCGTCCAGGTGATTCAACGAAACTGCATCGCCGGAGCGGAGAACCAGATCTGGACGATCACGAGTGTCGGTGACAACTACGTCAAGATTGTCGCGAAACATAGCGGTAAGGCTCTGGACGTCTATGGAGGGATATTCACGTTTTGGGGCGGTGCCCCTGTTAAGCAATGGGATTATTGGGGCGGTGCCAATCAGATGTGGCAGCTTATTCCCCTCGAAGGTGGCTCATATCGAATCATGGCGAGGCACAGCGGGAAAAGCCTTGAAATCCAAAGCGGAGCTGACCAAGCGCAACAGGGGGTTTGGATGAACCAGGGCAATCAGAGATGGATATTGAGCGCGCTTCCCGCGATTCCCAGTTGCCAAAGCAATCAATCGTTTCATTCCAGCTTCTTCGGCACACTGGAATTAAGAACAACCCACCCTTATGCGCGCGGCCCTTTCTACATGATTGGGAGCGCGCCTACAGTTACGTTTGCGAACTGCAGCAACGATCTTGGCTTCAGTCCCATTCTGCCCAGTACTTTCGTTTTTGATATTCCCCTCTTGGGTCGAAACCAGGCAACGATTACCACGACCGCAGAACACTTGGGAAGCTTTGATTATGCAAACGGGCGCATATTTCTTCCGGTTACGGTGAGACTCGAAAACGCAAACGCACTATTAGGCACTTCTACAATGCGTATGGTCCTGCTGGCGGAAGGCGCGGATATGGAAAACTCAACCACCGGAGAGGCAACTCTTAGGGGTACTGGAATATTCAACGGTGGAGCTCTGGGCGGCTCCGGAGGCACCGTGATTTTTAGAGGAGTTTTCCGACCCAGGCCAAGGTAGTCGCTTGGCGTGAATGACAGGGCAAATGTTAGTGGTGTTAGCCTGATCGGCGTCGGTCGGGATGTTGGGGGCGAGTCGAGTTCAGGCAGAACCCTCGCGGATTTGATATCAGAGCAAGAGAGGCCGGTGCAGAACATTCCGCCGGCCTTTTTGTTTTGCTATTGGCTGTCCCCGAATTTGAGTGAACACATGTGACGGCAACGTTCATTGAAATGATGGCCGTTCGGGCCAACGCTTCTTCGCCGGGGTTCTTACATACCGCAAGTTTGGCGTTTTCTGCCGCCGCCCAGAGGCTCGTTAATTACTTGTATCGATAAGTGATTCGTCCGCGGCTGAGGTCATACGGCGACATTTCCACACTCACGCGATCTCCCACCAGAATGCGGATGCGGTGTTTGCGCATCTTGCCGGAAATAGCGGCCAGCACGACGTGCTCGCTGTTTTCGAGCTGCACTTTGAAAAACGCATTGGGCTGTTTATCAATGATCGTGCCCTCCGCGGGAACCAGGTCTTCTTTAGACAATAGACTTCTCCTCTAAACCAAATTTAGTTAATCCTTCTTCCCACCACAAACGCGCGTCACGCGCCATGCCGATCTGCTTCGTCTCTGTCGATTTCTTTTCGTCATCGAGACATACATTTCCATTCATTCGGAATGAAAATAAGCTGCGAATCGGATTTGACTTCGGCGAAACGGAGCGGTCAAGAGAAGGATTAACAGCGCCCCATCATGCCTAACACTCGCCACAATAGCAATGTGACGAGTGCGGCGATGATGTCAGCCCTGGGCCTTTGAAAGCAAAAAAGGCCTACTGATATCGCGTTTGCGCCCGTGAAACGAAGATCTTACGGGGTTTCGTCAAACGGCGCGACGGCCTGTGATCAACTGAATGATCAATACGATTGCCGCGATGACCAGCAGCAAGTGAATCAGTCCGCCACCGACGTGCCCGATAAAGCCGAGCAGCCACAGAACCAAAATAATTACCAAGATTGTCCAAAGCATTTGTTTGCCTTCCTGTTGTTATGCGTGCGTTTCACGAGGGTTTTCATTAAGGGGGTTATCCACCCGCTCACGCAGGTGGTACTGACTCAGGCGGCTTTGCGTTTCCCCGCCAAACTCTTCTTAAGGACTTCCATTAGATCGATCACTTTGCCCTGGTCGCGTTCGGGGGCTTCCACTTCGACGATGTCTTTGTGTTGCTTGCGTTTCTTCTCGACCAGCTTCAACAGTGCCGCTGTTTTCTCATCCTTGAGCTCCTTGAGCGAAAGGTGCTTGTCGGAATTCTTTTTGATCAGAGTTTCGAATTTCTTCACTGTGGCCGCCGGCAGCTTCTTCTTTTCCGGCAGGCCGACTTCCTTCGGCGAGCGGATTTCGTCGGCAAACCGCATCGTCTCAGCGCGTAGAATCCCATTCTCAGGAAAGATCGCGACCAGATATTCTTTTCCGCGCATGACAAAAGTCGCGATGCCGGCCAGATCGCTTTTCTGCATTGTCTCAGCGAGAAGTTTGTAGGCCTTTTCAGAACCGTCAGACGGCGCCAGGAAATATGATCGATCGAAATAGAGCGGCGGAATGGACTGGAGATCGACAAAGCGGCGCAGATCAATGTCGCGACTCTGTTCAGGCGCCAGACGCTCCAGCTCTTCATCCGTGACGATTACATATTTATCCTTGTCGACTTCATAGCCGCGCACCATGTCGTCGTCCTCGAGATCCCGGCCGGTTTTTTCCGAGAAGTAGCGGCGTGCCAGCGGCTCGCCTTTCGGTCCCAGCATGCGCAATGGAGCTCGAACGGTTCGCTGTCCTGGATAGAGATCGACTGGAACGCTCACTAAACCAAACGTGAGCGTGCCGGACCAGAAAGGCCGAGCCCCGCGCGCGTTCTCAGCGTCAGCGGATCGCGATTTAGTTGTGCGTTTCTTACGTGGCATTACTTGTTCAATGAGCCCTCCCTTACGGTCGGGCTAGTGCACCGCTGGTTCGTCACGCTGCTTTTTTCTTGAGCGCCTCAATACTCTTCGACAAAACCTTATCGAGCGATGCGGTTTTTCGTTTGGACTTCACCAAACGGAGCTTGGGCTTGTGGCCTTTGGCCTTCTTTTCCACAAACTCCATCACCCGCTCGCGGTACTCGTTCTTGAAATCCTTGGGGTCAAACTCCCCTTTCAGCAACTCGACGAGCTGTTTGGCCATGCTCAGCTCTTTTTTCTCGGGCGCGCGCCCCGCGGGCTTAGGCAGATCCTTTGCTGACAAAACTTCTTCCGCATTGCGCAAAGTGACAAGCACCAAGTGGCCGTCTTCAGCGCGTAGCGCGCCGACGTAAGGTTGCTTGCGCATTACCCATCGCGCGATGCCTTCCTTCTCCTGCTTGTGCAACGCTTCCGCGAGCGCAAAGTAAGCGGTCGTATCCCCATCAGGGCCGAGGTAATAAGGCCGGTCGTAGTACTCAGGCGCCACTTCCTGCGGCGGCACGAACTGCTCAATCTCGATTTCCCGTGAAGCTTCTGGCTCGAGCGCCTCCAGCTCTTCTTTGTCCAAAATTACGAACGTGCCTGGCTCGATCTCAAATCCCTTCTGAATCTCTTCGCTGGAGATTTCCTTTTCGCTCTCGGGATCGATCATGTGCTGCTTCACCCGCGTTTTGGACTTTGCGTCCAGAATGTGAAAGCGCACAGTCTTATCCGAAACTGCCGAAAACAATTTCACCGGCACCTTGGTTGAATTGATTTTTATGTTTCCTTTCCAGATAGCCCGTGCTGCCATCTTTTACCAATCGCTTTCCGCGCCGCTCGGGACGACGCAGGTGGGGCAGCTAACTTCGATCTCGACTGTGCGAACCACACACATCCCACAGACCGCGCCGTCACATGCAAGGCACCGGTATTCCGTCTGATATGCGTACGCGTGACCGCATGCCGGACAGGTTTCGCTGCCATCTTCCAGCCACCAAGGCCGGTTTCGCTGTGCCTTTCCCACCATTCCTGGTGTAAAGCACTTCGAGTTCCACAGAATGACTTTCGCTAGCTCTTAATCGAAGTTTTTCTAAGATAGTTAACGGCGTAACTGGGCGGTGGCGCATCAGACTTCATTCTTGGATCAGGAATTGGCGGGCCGGCACTGATTTGCAAAGGAATCACGCCCGCCCAAACGGACAACTCGTAATCGTCGTCATCGTCGAGAGGCGGGCCGGTCCTAATCTTTGCCGAGGCTTCGGTCAATGGA
>DATENS010000326.1:0-8461 GCA_035274925.1 Pyrinomonadaceae bacterium
ATTCCGGATCGCTGTACAGGCGGTACTGGACGAGCATGCCAATCGAGAAGAGCAGAATCGCTGTAGTGTAGAGCGTCCAGCTGCCTTTGAAACGTTTGGCGCGAGAAAGCCAGAAGGCCATCACCAACACTGGAAAGAACATTAGCAGGTCGCGCGCGCCGCCTATCCACGAGGTCTCGTATCCGCGAATCAATCCGGCCCGGTTGATTGCGTAGTATCCGACCACCTCAACTACGATCAGGATGAGCAGAACGAACAAGTGTGATGAAAGACGATTCTTCATATGCTCAGCTCAGGTCAGTACCACCTGCGTTAACGGGGTGGGTTAGCTCGTTATATAACACCCACCCGCTAACGCAGGTGGTACCGACCTCACCCTCACAGTAATCTGTGGATTCATTGACGTCTCCGGCGCTGAGGCGAGGGGCTCGGAGCCGCCTGCGAACTAGCCGCGCCAAAGTATCCCAGCGCCTTTGCCTTCAAAATCAATTGCGCGGCAATCGGTCCTGCGTTCTTACCGCCATAGAAACTTATTCCGGGTCCGGGGCCTTCCAGCAATACCGCCATCGCAATTGTCGGCCTCTCCAAAGGGGCAAAGCTTAAGTACCACGCGTCGCTGCGCAGTTTCTCGTGCATGACGATTTCCGTGTACTGGCGTATTGGATTACCTTTGGGGTCCCGTTCGACTACGACGCGCCGCATCGGATCGCCGGTTTTGGGATCGATCACCGGAACCGCTTTCTGCGCGGTGCCGGTTTTGCCGCCACTGCGAATGCCCGCCGCTTTCACAGGCGCCATCGCGCCGGTGCCGGTGCCGCCTTCAGTGACCATGTTCATGATTTGGCGGACCTTCTGAGCGTCATCGCGGTCGAGCACCTGACTGAACATTTCCGGCGCGCGATCCAACTCAATCTTGGGCTTCATCAACTTGCCTTCGAGGTTTGCTCCTGCCGAGACTACCAACGCCATCTGAAACGGCGTCATCTGTGAAGCGTAGCCCTGGCCATAACCTTCGTACATCAGCTCGCAACGCGTAGATTTCTTGCCTGCCTTAAGCCAGGATTCCGTCGGCGCGATTGAGAGTTTCACCGGGTTTGAGCTGGCATTCCATATTTCCGGTTGCCGCCGCCCCTGACCCTCGCCGCTGAGTGTGTCGTACGCGCCCATGCCGAGGAGCTTGGCCGTGTCGCGAATTTTCTCCCCGCCTAGTTGGGTCCCGAGCCACGAAAAATAAATATTGCTCGACTGCTGAAAGGCCACGTCGATTCCGATGTTGCCGCAGGCGTGGCAGCCGCCTCCGTCATCGGTAATGGTCTTGTCACAGCCCGGCGGCGAAAACATACCGGCGGTGTTGAAACGCATGTTCTCCATGCCGTTCCGAAATGCCGCATACATCATCACGGTTTTGAAGGTCGATCCCGGCACGTAATATTCGTTAAGCGTGCGGTTCAAAAGGGGCTTTTCTTTCCGGTCGTTGTCCAGCTTAATCCACTCGGCTTCGTCCTGAGTCTGTTTCAGGCTGTAAGAGGGATTGCTGTACATCGCCAGCACTTCACCGGTCTGCGGATTTAGGATCACGACTGCGCCGTGATTACCTTTCAGTTGGTCCACCACGGCTTGCTGCAAATCGCGATCGATGGTCAGCGTGTAGTCCTTGTTCAGCTTTTGCTCAATCGTTTGCCCGCGGATGATTTGCCAAACTTCCGGGACGGCGCCGCTTTCAGTGCCAAACATTGCGCGCTCGAGGCCCGGCTCGCCGCGATCTGATCCGAAGATATGAGCGAATGCCGCGTCCATCGGATATTCGCGCACAATCTGACCGCTGTTGTCTGTCTTGTAGTAAGCCAGCGGCCGCCCTTTGCGATCGTAAACCCAACCCCGCAGTGTGGATTCAGACAAGCGGCGATTGCGAAGGTCCTTGTAGCTGAGCTCCATGAACTTCGCGTTTTGCTCGGCGGCATATCGTGCCCAGTAGACATGAAAGCCGAACATGCTGAGCGCGATGAGCACGAACAGCCAGCGCCAAACTCTTAAGCCGCGATTGGTGGCCGTGGCGCCGAGTTTCTTTCGAATCTCTCCCGGGAGATTTGAGAGCAACGCTCCCGCGCCGCCCGATCGGGTCAACCAAATACGCACCAGGGACAGCAACAGCAACAAAGCGATGAAAGCCGCGCCGGCAATGAAAACGATGGTAAGCCAGGCCGGAAATTTCTCCGGCGAAGTTGCCGGCAGTGGTGTGGCAGCTTGTAAAAGGAACAGTGCAGACGCCATGTCAGGAATCGATTCTACGGAAACGAACCTCTACGTCGCCAAATGCGACCAGGTCTCCTTCGTTGATGGGGCGGGCTTCACCGTAGGGGATACGCTGGCCATTGATGTGGGTCCCGTTCGTCGAACCGGTATCGGCGACCATCAGTGTGCCAAGATTGTCCATCTTGAGCGCTGCGTGAATTTTCGAAACGCTCGCATCGTTCAAGTGCAGATGATTATCGGTGGCGCGCCCCACACTGAGGCGGCGGCCACCGGGAACAAACTCCAGGGCTATTTCACGCGAAGCGTTGCCGGTCAGGATCCGGGCATTTATGGTGACGTTAAGTTTGTCGCCGTGCTTCGGTCTCTTAACCGCGTCCTTACCCAGCTTTCGCTCGAGATCTTTCTGCTGTAACTCTTCTTCGAACTCGCCGTAGGTGGGATCTACGACAATGCCGGTGGTAAATATGTCGACGTCGGTCTCAATCGTCACGGGCGCAAGCGTGCGATAACGGCTGTCATTGATATGATCGATGGCCGCGGCCAGGATTTCATGCTCAAGCCGCTTGGTCATTTCCGGCGGCGTCTCGGAGTGCTTGCCCCATTCGATCTTGAGTTTCAGATGATGAGGCGCTATCCGTCCGCGCCGCTTATCGTTGCGCGAGCGCTCGTCAATCAAAGCATTCATGCGGCGCACCAGGTGATCGGTGGTAAACCCGGTGGCGGTATCGGGCGTGCGGCCGAGCTTTCGATCGACCACGTCGCCCACGCCCTCCAGCACCCGGCGCATAATCCGCTCGGGCATGATGGTGTCGCGCCGTCGCTTCGGTTGCTGATTTTGATCGTCAGCCATCTCTCGCTAATACGAGTACTGCGGGGAACCTGTTCAATGATTGAGATTTACTGCTCAAAAATACACTACTTTTGCGTGCGGTGTCTTGCCGCTTCGAACAAAATTATTCCCGTGGCCACTGCCACGTTGAGACTTTCCGTCTTTCCCTGCATGGGAATACGCACGGCGGCGCCGGCAGACTTGATCTCTGGGGCGGACAATCCGACTGATTCGCGCCCAAGGATTAAAGCAGTGGATTGACGCCATTCGATTTGGTTGTAGAGTTTCGTGCCGCCTGCGTCCGCGCAAACGGTGGCGATGCCTTTGGCCCGGCACCAGTCAATCACTTCACCAAAACTCGGACCGGTCCAAATGGGCAGGCGGAAGGCGGAACCCATCGCGCCTCGCAGCGCCTTTGGTGAAAAAGGATCCGAGGTCTTCTGTGTCACAATCACGCCCGTCACCCCGGCTGCCTCAGCCGTGCGCATGATCGCGCCGACGTTCACCGGATTATTAACTTCGTGAAGGATGACGAGTAACGGCGTGCGGGGCTGGTTTTCAGAAAAGGTTTGTTCGTCCTCGGAGGGGCGGGCCGCCAGCACGACGATCCCCTGCGGCGTTTTGGTAAACGAGATCGAGGCCAACAGCTTCTCGCTCACGCATGCAGTTTGTTTCGCTACGCCAGTTAGTTTCTTGATTAAATCGGCCGCGCGATCTTTTTCGGCAATCTGCTGGGAATAGATGGCTGCCTCGATCGGCAAGCCTGAACTGACAGCTTCTTCACACAGCCGCAAGCCTTCCACGAAGATCGCATCCGTGGCTTTGCCGTCGCGCACCGCGCGCGCGCGGCGGAGCAGGGAATTGTCGCGGCTGGTGATGAGCATGACTATCGTTATCCGCAGACTACGCAGATATGAGGTCAGTACCACCTGCGGTAGCGGGTGAGTACCGACCTCATTCTGACGGCAATTCAACCTCGGCCCAAATCGGCCAGTGATCGGAAACTCCCGCAGGCTTGGCCACGCCCCAACGCTTGACGGAAAGCCCGCGCACAAAAATCCAGTCGGCATGATAACGCAGCCCGGCGCCGCGCCAGGTCGTGACATTATTCGGAAACGGCGTCGAATAGCCCCTTGATTCCATCAGCTTGCGAATCTCGATCGCCTTTTTCTTTGAAAGAGAATTAAAGTCGCCGAGAACCACCACCGGACCCGGATGACCGTCGGCAATGTCCAGCACTACCTGGGTCTGCTCCTGCTGATTATCCATTGGCCCATGTGGATCGATGTGAACATTGACGAGCCGCACAGTCTCTTCACCCAGCGTAACCGTCACGGTCAGCGCCAGTCTCGGCCGCCACGGACAATCGTGCCACGGCAGATCGATGCGCGCGACATTTTCCAATGGCACATGACTGAGAAGCGCCACGCCCATCTCGCCCACGTCGTCCAGCGCGACTTGCTCCTCAAAATTTAGCCACCATTCGCGGCTGGCCGGCTTGATGCCGCGCGGAATTCCGACTGACAAGTGTAAGTACTGAACATCCAACTCGCCTGCCAGTGCGGCTGCCACATGAAAACGGCCGGCGCGGCCAGTCTCCTTGTCCGATTCCTGCAATGCTAAGATATCAGGCCGCGGCATTAATCGATCGTCGCTAAAGAAACGCGCGGCCTTTGAAATGTTCCTGGCCACCGCTTTCGAGCGCCAGAGAGGAAAGTTGTAGCCGACCTTACGCAGCAAGCCGGACGGAATCAAATGCGAGCCGACAGCGTAACGAATGTTGTACGAGGCGAGCACGAGACTTGAGCGGTCGGCAGCGGACGCCTGCGTTGCTCTGCGGTTGCCGAGCTCGATGCCGAACTCAGGCGGCATGGGGGGATTCATCATTCCGACAGATTCTATCCGCAGATTACGGAGATTTCACGGAAATTGATTGGGTGGTACCGACAAAATCTTTATGACCAGGAAGGTAATAGCAGTCGTTGACGATCTCTTCTTCGCTTCCAAGATTCGCGGGACAGGGGAGCAGGTGGGTGTGACCGTCACGTTCGCGCGCAACGTTGATGTCTTAATGGAAGCAGCCCGCCGCGATCCGGTCTCAGCCATCATCGTCGATCTTCATTCGCAAAAGATCGATCCGATCTCACTTGCGAGGAGCTTGAAAGACGACGATCAGTTGCGCCTGATTCCGCTAATCGGGTTCTTTTCTCATGTGCAGGTCGAACTTCAGCAGGCTGCGACCGCAGCGGGTTTTGATCGAGTGATGCCGCGATCGGCGTTCGTGGGGAGATTAAGGGAATTACTGTCCACAGATTGAGGTCAGCACCACCTGCGTTGGCGCGTGGGTGAGGTTAACAGTGGTGACCGCAGTGTGGACACGGACCAGAACCCGCTAACGCAGGTGGTACTGACCTCATCATCTCTGGAGTGCTTTTACGCCACCGGTTGCGGCGCAACGACTTCGTGAATGGGACGGACTTCCTGAATTAGTTGCTCGTACTGATCGAGCGTGAGAGCCTGGGCGCCGTCCGACAGAGCGCGCTCGGGCTGATCGTGGACTTCGACAATCAAACCATCCGCGCCCACTGCCACTCCGGCGCAAGCCAGTGGAATTACCATGTAGTTCTTCCCGGTGCCGTGCGAGGGATCGACGATGACCGGCAAGTGTGAAACGCGCCGCACCGCCGGAATCGAGGCGAGGTCAAGTGTGTTGCGCGTGTGCTGTGCAAAGGTGCGCACGCCGCGCTCGCAAAGCACGACGTTGTAGTTGCCTTCGGACATGATGTACTCAGCCGCCAGCAGCCACTCATCCAGCGTGGCCGACAGGCCACGTTTAAGCAGAACGGGAAGGTGAGACCGTCCGGCGCGTCGCAGCAAAGTGAAGTTCTGCATGTTACGTGCCCCGATCTGAATTACGTCGGCGTATTTCTCGACCAGATCCACGCCGCTTTCGTCGAGGGCTTCGGTCACGATCTTCAAGCCGTACCCTTCGCGAACTTCGGCCAGTATCTTCAAACCTTCTTCGCCTAATCCCTGAAAGGCATACGGCGACGTGCGCGGTTTAAAAGCGCCGCCGCGAAAGAAACGAGCACCGCTGCGACGCACCGCCTCGGCAACGGCAAAAGCCTGGGCGTGACTTTCAATCGCGCACGGCCCGGCAATGATGGCCAGTTCGTCGCCGCCAATCGTGGCGTCGCCCACGCGGACGATGGTCTTCTCGGGACGAAGATCGAGAGAGATCAGTTTGTAGGGCTTGCTGACGCGAATTGCTTCGGCGACGCCGGGCAGGTTTTCAAACCGGCTGGGATCTACCGCGCCCTGGTTTCCCGTAATCCCGATGGCTGTGCGCGTAGCGCCCGGCATCGGGTGCGGTTTAAAGCCGAGTTCATTGATGACGTCAACCACATGCGCGATCTGCGCGTCGGTGGCGTCGGTTTTCATGACGATTAACATTGCCGGTCAATAGTAAATGGTAAATCGCAAATGGTAAATCGGGCTTTGCCGTTTAAATAACCGCGAAGCGGTTTCGACGCAAAGCCCAGGGTTGACGCTTCGGCAACCCTGGGTAACTCGCGAGCACGTGTTCGCAACCCTGACAGTTGCGCGTAGGAGAACCGAAGTCTACCCAACGTAGCCTTCGGCAACGTTGGGCTGCAGGCCAAAACCGCTTCGCGGTTTCAAATCCCGAGTTACATCCGCTCCGGTACTGCAATGCCCAGCGTCGCCAGTGCCGCCGTCAGTTGCCGGCGGGTGAAATCCGCCACGGTGATCAGCACCGCCCGCTTCAATTCATTTTCCTCAGCAATAATCCGGTGACGGTGATAGAAAAGGTTGAAAGCCTTTGCCAGGCTGAACGTGTACTTCGCCAGAAAAGCGGGCTCGGCGCTGGACGCCGCCTGGCCATTCGCCTCTTCGAGCCGCGCGGCCAACATCAACAATGTCCAGATGTCGTCACCAACTTCACCTTCGAAGATCGTGGCTATCTCACGGTTTTGGCCGTCGATCAGCTTGTGCGCTTCTGCCAGTGAATTCGACTCGACCCCGCCGCCGTCACTCCCGGTACTGACATCAAGTTTGCGAAAGATCGAGTTCGCCCGCACGGCGGCGTATTGGCAGTAAGGCCCCGTCTCGCCTTCGAACGAGAGTGCTTCTCCAAAGTCAAAGGCGATCACCGTGTTGCGCGTGAACTTAAGCAGAAAATAACGCAGCGCGCCATTCGCGATTGCGCGCGCCGTGTCCTCTTTTTCTTCCTGCGAGAGATCGGGATGGCGTTTGGTGACTTCGTCGAAAGCGTCGATCTCGAGACGGTCGATCAGGTCGTCGGCTTTCACGCCAAGACCCTTGCGGCCACTCATCTCGATGTAAGGGCGCTTGCGATCTTCTTCCGATAATTCAATCTCGAGTTCTTCACAGGCCGCCGGTGAAAGCGCGACCATTTCGTACGAGAGATGAACACTCGCCTCTTCGCCGAGCGTGGGCACAATCGCGGCCACTCCGCGCCTGACTATTTCCTGCGGATACGACTGGCGCGAATCAATGACGTTGTAAACAATCGCCCCGCCGCCGAAATTCGGGCGCGGCACTTCGGGATGCGCCACCGCGTTGGGATCAGCGGTAGTAATCCAGGTGGTATGACCGTCCTCGAAACCACGGAAAGGCTGATAATTGAAGTCGAGACCGAGTTGGCCCAGCTTCCACAACTGATAAGCGATGTCTTTGCCGGTGTAAGTTACCGTCCCGTTTGAGCGCACGATGATCTTGTCTGACTCGTGTTCGTCCGTGCCCGTATGCGACTCGAAGGGCATTACCCAGCAGCCGCGATGTTTTCCCTCGGCCTGATAATGAAGGACGCCGCGCTCCTTCATCAGATCGAAGGCGCGCTCCCAAAAATTGAGATGAAGGATCTCGGACTCGCGCGCGAGCAGGTCATAGCGGATCCCCAACCGTTCCATCGTGTCGAGGATCTGTTCCACATTACGCGTCGCCACATAATCCGCCAGCTCCGCGATGTCATTGTCGCCGGCTTCGATAGCGTGCAACACTTCGTTACGCAGCTTCACACGCTCAGTATTCGGTTCGCCATTCACGCCGCCCTCGCGATAAAAATTGCCGACGCGCGTGTACAGATCCCAGCAATAGAAATCGAACGGAATTTCCACCGGCAAGGCCAAATCCAATTCCTTGATCTCTTCGAGGGTTCGACGTTCGATGTACATGAAACCAACGACGACGTCGGCGACTTGCACGCCGGTGTTGTCGATGTAGTTCTGCACCTCGACGCGATGCCCGGCCGCGCGCAGGATGTTCACGAACGTATCGCCCAGTACGGCATTCCGTACATGGCCGATGTGTGCTGCCTTGTTGGGATTGATGCTGGTG
>DATENS010000327.1:0-4719 GCA_035274925.1 Pyrinomonadaceae bacterium
GCTTGATCGAAAGCTTTGCTTCCTCCGCCTGAGAATGTTTGACGAGATTGTTCAGGCCTTCCTGCACAATGCGATAAATATTGATCGCCACATGCTGCGCGCCCACGTCGTCGATGTTATCGATCTCGGCCGTTAAATTAATCTGGCTCGCGCCGGCGACGCGGTCCACCAGTTCTTCAAGCGATTGCGTCAAACCGATCGCATCCAGATGATGCGGCCGCAAATCATAAGCGATTTGCCGGACTTCGGTAATGGCCTGCGAGGCGCTGCCGGAAATCTGTTCGATCTGTTCCTGCGCCCGTGCGGGATCCGCGAGCAACTTCAAGCCGAGCGCCGCACGGTTTTTGATAATCAGTAGTTCCTGCCCAATGCTGTCATGCAACTCGGCGGCGATACGTTTGCGCTCGTCTTCCTGCGAATCGATCAGTTGCCGCGAGAACACGGCGCGTGCCTCATTCAGTCGCTTTAGTTGGTTGACCCGAACTGTATACGCAAAAGCGCCAAGGCCGATCAAAGCGAGCAGCGCAATGGTTACAAACCACCACGTGCGATAAAACGGAGGCAGCACTTGAATGCGCATTAACGCCGGTTGGTTGTTCCAGACGCCGTCGCTGTTTGTCGCAATCACTTGAAACGTGTATCGGCCCGGCGGCAGATAGGAATAATTTACGGTGCGTCGCGTTCCGGCATCGACCCAATCCGCATCCTGTCCGATCAGTTGATACTTGAATCGCACCTGTTCGGGTTTGATGAAACTGAGGCCCGTGAAATGAATCTCGAGACTCGCCTGCCCCGGCTTCACTGATAATCCGCCCGCAAAATCGATAGGCGCGCCATCGACCTGCACAGCCTCAATGAGAACGGGCGGAGGCTGGTTGTTGAATGGGACGGCTTCGGGATCGATGACGACCACGCCGCCCTGGGTCGGAAACCAAAGCTTGCCATCGCGCGCTTTGACGCCGGCGGGCTGCCGGCCGCCGTTGCACTCGGTATTCAACATGCCGTCGAGTTTTCCATACGCGATGCAGTTGATCCGGTCGACGCGGCCGGCGGCGAAGTCATTCAGTTGTTGCCGGCTGACGCGGTAGATTCCGCGATTAGAACTGATCCAGAAATTTCCGCGCGCGTCTTCGAGAATTTGAAAAACGCCATTATTGAAAAGCCCTTCGGTGACTTTGTAAGGAGTGATGCGCCCGTCTTTCAGCCGGCTCAGGCCGCCGTCGTAGGTCCCGATCCAAAGAATTCCGTCTGCGTCTTCATAAATCGAGCGAACGCGATTACTGCCCAAGCCGTCTTTGATCGTGAAACTGATGAAGGCTCCATCCTTGAATCGCGCGAGCCCATCATAAGTCCCGATCCAAATCGTTCCGCTGCCATCCTGATGAATCACCTTTATGTCTTTACCCGGCAAACCATCCTGCGTCGTGTACGCCGTCAGCACGTCACCGGCAAGTTTGAAAAGACCATCTTTTGATCCAAACCAGACGTTGCGCTGCCGGTCGGTGTAAATCGCCTGCGCTCCGGGAATGTTTTTGACTACCTGCGGCGGTTCGACGATGCGGCCATTTTCCACATAAGCAATCTTTTCGTAGCTGCTGATCCACACGCGGCCATCGGCGTCCTGCCCGATTGCCTGCACATCGGTAAGCGCCAACGGAAAGGAATCGCCGGCCAGGTTTTTGATTACTCCATCTTTGAAGAAACAGAGGCGATGCGTCCCAATCCAGATTACGCCGTCGCGATCTTCGTAGATGGGATAGACGCTATCACCGGCGAGCCCATCGCGCGTGGAATATGAAGTGATGAATTGACGTGTGAGGCGATTCAGACCGCCCGTCGTCGTTCCGATCCAGATCGTTCCTTCGCGGTCGGCAAACAATGAAAGGATGCCATTGCTCGACAACCCGTTAGCCATCGTGTACGTCGTAAAGCGGCCATCCCGGTAGCGCACTAAACCGTTGGCGCTGCCCAACCAAAGACTTCCCTGCTGATCCTCCACGAAACTGCCGATTGCCGCGTCGGCCGGAAGTGCCGGTAGACCATCCCTCGTCGTGAAGCTCTGCAGTTGACCGTTAGTGATATGGACGAGCTGCTGGGTAGGTATGCCGGCCCAAAAACTGCCGTCGCGACTTTCAAATAGAGAGGCATCCGAGACTCGGCCGTGAATCGCAAACGTGCGTTCGCCGCCATTCCGAAGTTCATGCAAGCCGGCCTGGTCGTAATGCCATTCGCTGCCCGAGCGTGTGAAACGAATCTTGAGATCGTACCAACTTCCCTTCGCTGAGTAAGGTGAAAATTTATCGTTCAACAAGGTGACCCAGCCATTAGTCGTGGCGATCAGCAAGCCACCGGCCGGATTGGTTTGAATCTGCTTCACCTCATTTGTCGGCAAGCCATCCGCGGTGGTGAAGGTTTTGAACTGGCCATTCCGGTAACGCGTCAGCCCGCCATCCTCTGTGCCCGACCAAAGCGTTCCTTCGGCGTCTTCGAAGAGACAAGTGAAACGATTGCTCGTGAGCCCGCGTGAGTTGTTCTGATCGAATACTCTGAAGTGCACGCCGTCGAACCGTACCAGGCCGTCGACGGTCGCCAACCACAGATAGCCATCGCGCGTTTGGGTAATCGCATAGACCGAGTTTTGCGGCAGACCGTCATCGGTGGTCCAGTGATCAAACCGGTATTGAGCACGGACCGACTCGGCGCTAACGAGCAAAGCGATCACTAAACCGAGACTTTCGACGTGAAAAAGGCGGCGCATCGCCCCGATTATAGATGAATAGCTATTTACATTGGACACTATTCTCGATTCTTGGAGGTTTCAGCGAGAGTCGGCGGGTACGAATGAGCCTCCTTGAATCATCAAGTTAATAGCGACAGAATAGGCAGCGGGTGACTTATCCAGATCGCTCATCAAGGAAGGGAGTTTCAGAGGCTGAAATGCGAATTCTGCTGGTAGAAGATGAGCCGCGCATGGCCAACGTGATCACCAAAGGTTTGCGAGAGCATAGCTACGCGGTCGATGTGGCTCAAGACGGTGAGGCCGGTCTGTATCAAGCTTCAATTAACGACTACGACGTCATTGTGCTCGATGTCTTGTTGCCCAAGCGCGACGGATTTGAGGTTTGTCGCGAACTCCGATCACTAAGAAATGCAACTCCTATTTTGATGCTCTCAGCCCGAGCAGCCGTCGACGATCGCGTTACTGGATTTGACGCCGGAGCCGACGATTATCTAACCAAGCCTTTCTCTTTTCGAGAGTTGCTGGCTCGAATTCGCGCCTTGCTGCGCCGTGATTCACAGGTTCGTTCTGACGTTTTGGCGATTGCCGATCTGACTATCGACTCAGCTAGCCATCGTGTCTGCCGAGCCAACAATGAAGTTGAACTGACTGCAAAAGAATATGCTTTGCTGGAGTATTTGGCGCGACACGCGGGTCAACTGGTTTCGCGAGCAGAGATAGCTACTCACGTTTGGGATGAGACATTCGATCCTTTCTCGAACTTAATCGAAGTCTACATCAACCGCCTTCGCAAGAAGATCGACGGAGACCATTCACTGAGACTGCTTCACACGCGTCGTGGTGAAGGCTACATCCTCGAATCCCGCCACTGATTTGCAATAGTCTATTAATCTTCCATTAAGGTAGGCCTCGGTATACTCAGCCCTCGATCACAAACCGAGTATGTCGAATCAAGCGAGACCGAGGGCAATCCCCCTGGCGGTGTTATTTGGAGCGATCTGCCTTTGCGCGTCATCGCAGGCACAAGTTCCCAGCCCTTCTCCGACCCCGCAAACCACAGTTACGAACCAAACCGACCCGCTATCAAATCCGATTACGCTTGACGAAGCATTGCGATTGGCAAACGTTCAAGCATCGACTTTTCAGACCGCCATACTCAATGAGCGCATCGCCGCTGAAGATGTGCGACAAGCACAAGCCGCTTTCCTGCCCAAAGTCAGCGCTCCCCTAAGCTACATCTACACGACACCGGCCCTGGGTTTGCCGCCCGGAGAGCCGCGCGCTCCCAGTTTCGTTTCCAGTGATGGGATTGGTGTGTATGACGCGCTCGTTAATGTATCCGGAGATTTTGATATCGCCGGGAGACTCCGCGCCACCCTCGCTAAGAATCGCGCTCTGCTGGCAGCGGCACGCGCCGGGACAGATGTAGCAAGACGGGCTTTGGCCCAGGCGTTGATTGAAGCGTATTACGGACTGGCTTTGGCAAACGCCCAACGCCGCGCGGCATTAGGAAATCTTTCTGCAGCGGAAGAGTTCGAACGGATTACAGCTTTGCTTTTGAGTGGAGGCGAGGTTG
Source organism: Pyrinomonadaceae bacterium (assembly GCA_035274925.1). Lineage (GTDB taxonomy): Bacteria > Acidobacteriota > Blastocatellia > Pyrinomonadales > Pyrinomonadaceae > UBA11740. Next base: position 4,317 of record DATENS010000327.1, read on the forward strand.
CTCCCGTTGATCTCACGCGCGCGCAACTGCAGACGCTGACGCGTCGTGACGAGCTTGAACGAGCGCGAATAAACGAGGAAGTCGCGGCGGGAGCTTTGCGGGTTCTGGTGGGTTATGAATTCACCAGACCGATCAGCACAACCGATCTGGCCCTCGCGCTTCCCACTGATTCTGAATATCAACAATTCAAGGCTGAAGACGTTGCCCGCCGGCCAGAGTTCACTCAATTAGAGCAACAACTGCGGGCGGCACGAGAGGAGATAAAGATCGCTCGCGCAGATCGCTTGCCGACACTTTCTTACTCGGTGAATGGCGGCTTTGATACTGATTCGTTAAAGGGGCCGCGCCTGAAGGAACACACCGGTGTGTCCGCGGCGATTAGTGTGACCGTTCCGATCTTCGA
>DATENS010000328.1:0-6861 GCA_035274925.1 Pyrinomonadaceae bacterium
CGTCAGGCAGTCGCGCGCGATCAATTCCGCAATCACTGCGCGCAGGTCGCCGGACAGGCCGCCATGATAAAGCGTCGGCGTCAGGTGTTCGGTTCCGCCACACGTCCGTACATTCACGCGCACTACGTTGAAACCGCGGCCGGCGATCTTAGCGGCGGTGGTCAGCATGTACGCCGAGTTGGTCGATCCTTCGAGGCCATGCCAGATCACCAGGGTCGGATGTTCTGTTCGATTGGGATGCCAGCGGCAACGGGCGAGCACCTGGATGCCCGGCTCAACTTCAAACAACCGCTCTTCGTCGCCGCTCAGGTCGCGCAGTCGAAAACGCGCCGGCCACAGATACCCAACCAATGTTTGCGCATGACCATTTTTGAAAAGGCGATGAGGAATGAAGGGTTTGCTTTCGATTTCGGCGGCGACTTTTTCGAGGAGTGAACGCGCATGCTCTTCGCCCGCGCGCTGGTCAGATAGTTCGGCAATCATCTGAAGTTAATCACAACGTCTACGGCTTGCTTGCGAACGTCGGGCCGAGTTTCGAAATCGAACTTCGAGCGCACGCGCGTGCGTTCGGTCATGGCGGCCACAAACGGCCGCACCACATTTTGCTTAAATGTTTCGGGATATGAATCGTCAAACACGGCGCCTGGAGCTAAAACCCATTTCGCTCTGAGCCATTGGATGTCCGCAGGGCCCAAGCCGGTAATCGTGAGAGCTCCCATCCGATACTGAGCGCCTTCGCGGATAGTGAACTGATAGTTGGTGCGCCGGCTAATTGCGTCGCGGACATTCGTTTGCAGGATTACAGCGTTAATGTAGCCGCGACGCCCGTAAGCCTGGCTCACGCCTTTCATGGCTTTATCAATTTTTACATCGTCGATTGGATCCCCCGAGCGCAGGGCGAGAGCCGCCCACAGATCTTGCGCCGACAGAACACTGTTTCCCATCCATTCTACCCGGCCCAACACTCCTCCCGCGGCGGGCGTGGTTGGAGGTTTCTCGACAACTTCAAAAATGACGGTTAGATCGTCATCGGCTGTGCGAATTCGATAAGAGACTGCGCGGAATAAACCCGACTTAAGGAGTTTGTCTGCGGCCGCATCGATCATGCCGGTCGAGATCGCTTCTCCCACGCGAAGGCCGGTGCTTTGAACTACCTGATCCGGCGAGAGACGTTGCAAGCCAACGATTTCGATCCTGCGCAGAATAGTTTGCGGCTGAGCCTGACACTGCACGCCGAGCCCCACGACGATAGCGAGAGCCATGGCTGCGACAAAGACTCGTCTGAGCTTAGGGTGGGAAAACTGATCGGTACGGCTTCTCATGTGATTGACTCTGGCCGTTGGGCGCGGCAAGCTTCGGTTTACGCCTGCGATTCTATCACCTTGTAACGCTAATGGAAGACACGCGCCGCAAACGAACGCCGAAAAGAACCGAGCCGCAAACGCGAAGCGAGTTTATCGTCACACGCTGGAGAAGACTCGGACGGCCGGCGGTGGGCGCGCGCGAGCTTTCGGCAATCCAGGCGGCATTGCAAAAACAACCTGGAAACGGCTTTGTCGAAAGCCCGGCGGCGATCGCGCGCGTCCTGGCTGACGAAGGCGCTGAGTTGCGGCATCCGGAAGTTATCGAATGTGACGCAGCGTGGCGCGCCGCGCACATCGATCAGTTGGCGAAAAGGGAACCAACGGATCCTGCCGAAGCGCTCACGCTGGCGCAGTCAAAGGAGCTGATTGAAAAGCTTGAAAGGCTTCGCAGCGAAAGCGCCGCCGGTGAGATCCAGCGTATCCGTTCAATCGCGATAAAAGCGAGAGAAACAGCACAACGACACGCGCGCCGAAAAGCTCTGAGCCAAACTCAAAGAGCCGAACAAATCGAAATTGCCGAATGGCTTGGGGTGTGGATTAAAACGCCTAACCTTTTCAAAGACTGGCTGGAGTTACGCCTGCGATCGGTGGAATTTCGATCAAGGTTTCCCACGGAATGAATTGGGTCGGGGCTATTTCATGACAGCGCTTTCATGTCGTCGCTTCGCCCCTGATTAACCTACTGACTTCACTTACGCGTGGATCTTTGGTCGCGCATTCAGCGGACGGGCTTGCTGATAGGCATTGGCCAGTCGAAACAGCGTGCCTTCGCTCCAGTATGGACCCAGTAATTGCAATCCAATCGGTAGCCCCTCGGAAGAAAGCCCGCAGGGCACGCTGATGCCGGGTATTCCGGCGAGGTTGGCGGTTACCGTGTAGATATCATTCAAATACATCGCCAGCGGGTCATCTACCTTGTCCCCGAAACGAAACGCCGGAGTCGGGGCTGTAGGTGTCAGAACTGCATCACAAGTGGCGAAGGCCGTGGCGAAGTCCTGCTTGATCAGAGTCCGGACCTTCTGAGCTTTCAAGTAGTAAGCATCGTAATAGCCGGCCGAGAGCACGTAGGTGCCGAGCATGATTCGCCGCTTCACCTCGGCGCCAAAACCTTCATCGCGCGTCCGGCGATACATATCGCGCAGGCCCGGCGCATCTTCGGCTCGAAAGCCGTAACGCACGCCATCGTATCGCGCGAGGTTCGAAGACGCTTCCGCCGTGGCGATGATGTAGTAAACCGCGATTGCATATTTAGCATGCGGCAGATCGACGTCGACGATTTCGGCACCCAGGTCGCGGTAGGCTTCGATTGCTTTCTTGACCGCATCCCTCACTTCCTGATCCAATCCTTCGCCCAGCAGCGCCCGCGCGACGCCAATCCGTAATCCTTTAACTTCCTTCCCGACTTCGGCCGTGTAATTCGCTACCGGTATGTCGGCTGTGGTCGCATCATGAGGATCGCGGCCGGCAATAATCTGGAGAATCGCGGCGGCATCTGCCGACTGCTGTGCGAAGACTCCGATTTGGTCTAACGAAGATCCAAAGGCGACCAAGCCGTAGCGTGACACGCGGCCGTAGGTCGGCTTGATGCCCACGACTCCGCACAGTGATGCCGGCTGGCGCACTGAGCCGCCAGTGTCCGATCCCAGGGCCACCGGAACGATTCCCGCCGCCACCGCGGCAGCTGATCCGCCTGACGACCCGCCGGGTACGCGCGACGTGTCCCAGGGATTCTTGACCGACCCAAACGCCGAGTTCTCGTTCGAGGATCCCATGGCAAATTCATCGCAGTTGGTCTTTCCGATGATCACTGCGCCGGCCTTGAGGAGCCGTGCAATCGCAGTGGCATCGTAAGGAGGTCGATATGGATCGAGAATGCGTGAACCGCAGGAAGCCTGCATACCGCGCACGCAAATGTTGTCTTTGATGGCGATGGGAATGCCGGTGAGAGGAACGGCTGCGGAACCGCTGGCGTCAACTTCGTCCGCGCGTTGAAGAGCGGCGCCGCGATTAATCTCCAGAAACGCGTTGAGTGTATCGTTCAGCTTTTCGGCAGCATCAAGCGAAGACTGCACGACCGTGCGCGCGGACGTTCCGCTGCGCGACATTGCTTCGGTAATCTCGCTGATAGTTCTCATCTAGCCTAAAACCTTCGGGACACGGAAATGACCGGACGCGGGATCTGGCGCCGATTCCAGCGCGGTTTTCTGACCGAGCGACGGCTGCACCTCATCGGGACGCGATGATTCGGTGCCTTCGCCTTCGGGCGTCAATCCGCCCAGCGCGGGCTCGATGGCACTGGTATCAATCGCGTTAAGTTGCTCAACATACGTGACAATGTCGGCAATCTGCGGCGCGAACATGCGACGCTCGTCGTCAGTAATTTCCAGATGCGCGAGGTGCGCGATCTTTTCGATGTCTGATTCAGAAATAGGCATAAGAAGAATTTCGGATTGCGAATTGCGAAATTCGAATTTAGTTACCGCATTTGCGATTCGCGTCGTTCAATGCAGTTTGCCGCCGCGCGCATAAACCGCTCGCGTAATTCGGGATCGGCGATCTCCACGGCCGCCGAAGCCAATTCCGCAGGTAACTCGTGTTTCCGTTTGATTCCCCGTTTTTCTCGAACGCTTACATCCTGGTTTTTCAAAGCTGACGGATCAATGCGGAATTCAATAGTCTCAACCACGTCGCGGCGCAGCAGCCGGTTGATGCGCGCGGTCAGCTCGAAACTCATCGCGTGGAGCTGCTTCTGCCACATCGCATCAGCTACCGAAATGACCAGCGTCTTGCGATACAGGCGAAAGGGCACAGCGTGACGGCGCAAACCGGGCCCCGCCGCGCGCGTCCACGCGATTTTAGCGGCGACCTCTCTCATCTCGGCCTGGTCGCCCGTTTGCGCCAGGATCTTCGGCAATAGCAGGGCTGCGTCAATCATAGTTACGCGCGCATTGGTTTGAACTTGCGCGTGAAAACTTTCAGAATAACCAGTCTGAAGAAGTAAGACCTATGTGGCACGCGCATCTTGCGCATGAGTCACGGGCGGGACGCCCGTGCCCCCGGAGTTTAATGGAAGACGCGCAAAACAACCAAGCGAGCATTTCTGAACTGCAAGAGTCAGACATGACCGTGGTCGAACCAAAGCTGCCGAAACTTCTGCTTGCCTCTTCCAGCCCGCGGCGTTCCGAGATTCTTAGAATCGTAGGATGGCCTTTTGAAACCGTGCCTGTGGAGATCGATGAATCTCTCAAGAACGGCGAAAGCCCCGAGACGTACGTCGAACGCCTGGCGTTGGCAAAAGCGCAGGACGCGGCGGTGCGCCATCGGAACGGCCTGATTCTGGCGGCCGATACCACCGTGGTCGCGGACGAAAGAATTCTGGCAAAGCCCACTCATGACTCGGACGCGCGAGAGATGTTGCGGACGTTGCAGGGACGCTGGCACCAGGTGCTAACCGGAGTAGCGCTTGTCTCAAATCAATCCTCCCGAGTGGCCCACGAAACTACTGAAGTTAGATTCGCGGCAATGAGCGACGACGAAATCGCCTGGTATGTGGCCACCGGCGAACCGATGGACAAGGCCGGTGGCTACGCCATTCAGGGCCTGGGCGCGCGCTTCATCAAAGAAATCAAAGGCGACTACTTCAACGTGATGGGTTTGCCGGTGCGGTTGGTTTATGAATTGGCAGGAGTGCGCGGCTAAGTCCGAACTAAAATTCTCGGCGAAAACTATCTGAGATTTCTCTTCAAGAACTCCAGCATCCGGCTCTTAGCCAACGCCGCGGCTTCCGGTCTGTATGCCCTTGGGCGCGTGTAGTCGCAGAAGGCGTGGTTCGCTCCTTCGTAGTAAAAGAACTCCACCGTCTTCTTTTGTTTCCGTAAGGCTTCCTCAAATTTCCTCACGTCTGCTATCGGGACCGCGACGTCGGCTGTTCCATAGTGACCCTGAAGCGGAACGTTAATCTGACCGACAACGTCCATCAAATCAGGCCTGCGGTCATTTGGCGCTTGAAATTGTTCAAGTAGAACTGGCGGCGCGTAGAAGGCAACCACGGCGCTAATGTCTTTTGATTGAGTCGAGAGCAGGACACTTTGGCAGCCGCCGCCGCAGAAGCCAACCAGGCCAACGCCTTTGCGCTTAACGTAAGACAGTGATTTGAGGTAGTTGATTGCGGCTTGAGCATCCTGCAGTTCTTGCTCAACAAAAGTATTGCTGAGATAACGCCGATCTTCTCTATCCGATCTATTCAGTTCCGCCTGAGTTAGATCCGGGGTGCGGGAAAAACGCCTGATGGCGAGGCTTACGAAATCGCCCTGGGCCAATTGAGCAGCGGTGTAACGGTGGTCTTCCGGCAGGTGCAGGCTTCCATGAAGTACGACCACTGCCCGGAACCGCCCGGCTTTGCGCGGGCGCGCCAGGTAACCCTGAATAATGTCAGCGCCGCTTTTGAAGGAAACCATGCCCTGAATAACATTCGGGTCATTCAGAGCATTCGTTGGCGGCGGTTGCTGCTGTTGCGCGCGGCGTTCTGATGCGAGTGCAACGCCGACGACGGCGGCGGTTACGCCAGTAAGAAAAGTGCGCCGCTCAATGCCGTTGTTCGGGGTCTCATCGTTATTACAGTCTTCGGGAATACACATTGTTTCAATCTGGTGGCACAGACTTTAGCCTGTGGGCCAGCCTTAGCGGCAAAGGCGCGTCTACTTCACTCGTACAAAAGGCATGTCGCGCATTCGGGATGTTCCGACATGCATGCCATTTACCTTTCCATTCTTATCCCGCGTGAACCAGACAACGTATCCCTGCACGGTGAAATGATCCTTGTAGATCGGCCGCAGCGCCAATTTCGTCGCCGGGCGCTGAGTTATGAATGCCTTATCGGCCTCGACGGCAAAGGTGAGTGTCGCCCCGGCCTCATCGCTAAACCAGCTCCCCCTGAATGATGCAAGCTCCCCAGGTGTTGGCGTCCACTCCGTCTCAAGGGCGAAGCGTGTGACCTGGCCTTCGTCATCGATGGTTTCAGCAGACACCGGCCTGCTGTCTTTATCTAAAGCGAACTTCAATTGATTGCCGCCGAAAGTGAATTGGGCGCTTCCGATTGGTACAAGGCGCGCGCCGCTCCAGAGCGGCACGCCGTTTTCAATCACGAAGCGTCCCGCAAAATGCGTCTTTTCATTCCGCCAGACACTGACAAGCTTCTTCAACTCGTCCTCTGAAATTTTGGCCGTCTCAGTTGCGGGGCTTTCCGAAAATGGTCCGAAAATCTCATCCGTTATGCTACGGGCAATTCCCCCGGCATTGGGGGAAGTGCCGTTACACAGGATCCCGACCGAGACCTTGTTGTCCGGATAACGCACGAGAAAAGTCTGGTAGCCGGCAGTAGAACCGCCGTGCGAGACGTTCTTCAGTCCCTTGTATTTCCTGACCGCGAGCCCGAGCGCGTATGTAATCTTCCGCCCATCATTCAACACTCCTTGAGTCTCAAGTGAATTGACAAGCG
>DATENS010000329.1:0-8644 GCA_035274925.1 Pyrinomonadaceae bacterium
TCTGATGTGCGGAAGGCCTCCGGCCTTCCGTCACGGTCTTATAAACATTCGGCGGAAGTGGCGAGGCCGCTTCCGTTAGGCGATGTCCATCCAATGCATTGCGCCCTGCTATAAACATTGCGCTCCTTCGGAGCGAAGAAATCGTGAATCGTGAAATCGAAGGACGCTGTATTGGTGTTTCCTCAACATATCGCTAACAAGCCCGATGCCTACCTTATCGGTTCATACCGCATCGCCACCGCTCCCGAGCCCAACTCTAGCTGGCCAACGAGCTTCAAGTTGATAGGCTTCGATAGCCCGGCGAACAATGTTGGCCCATAGCCCACGAGCCTGGGGTGGACCACGAACTCGTACTCGTCGATCAACCCAAGCTCTGACAGTGCGAGCGGGAGCGTCACGCCGCCAGTGAGCAATCCCTTTCCCGACTCCTGCTTAAGTTGCTGAACAGCCTGCGCCAGATCCGCGCGCACGAGTTCCGCGTGCCAATCGACCTGGTCCAGGGTGCTCGACACGACATACTTCTTTGCCGCATCGATCGTCCGTGCAAAGGGCTCCATCCAATCAGGCCGCGCTTCCGCCGGCGCCCGATCAGGTCTTCCTATCTTCGCGGGCCGAAACGCTGCCTCCATCATTTCGTAAGTCACCCGGCCAAAGAGGAGAGCATCGGCCCGCTCGATGTTTTGGATCGCATGACGATGTAAGTCTTCGTCAGCGGAAATTGCCCGATGATCGCAGCACCCGTCCAATGTAACGTTAATCGAATACCGAAGCAGTCGCATGCTGGTGAATCGTAAATCAAAAGGAGGAATTACTAAACCGTAAAGAGTAAGTGGAAAAAAGACGCCGGTATCGGTGACTCGAGAATGAGCCCCACTCGGAATTGAAGCGGTCAGAAGCTCTAACGCCGTCCTCGCGCACGCCCACGAAGCTGTCTGGTGGTCCAATCGACCATTGTTTCGAAGAAGCCTGGTGGGAAGCGTTTGAGGCGGACGTATTCGTTTGGATTGTCAGGTGGCGCTTTCATCAGGTTGTGCACTGAGTTTGGATAGACCTTAATCATGTAATCCCCGAGGCCAACCGTACGCGAGGAATCACGACGCAGCGAACTCGACGAATCACCGCGGGGCGAACTCGAGGTACCGCGGCGGCCGGCTTGGTCCATAATTCGTTTTATCGCGCTAACCTCCGCTTCAACACCTTCCGGCGTATCAAGCCCGCCGAAGATTGCCAGCAACGGCGCGTGCATAGATCGGAGTGTCGGCCCTGGATCGTACAAATAAAAACGCCGCATGAAAGTCCAAAAAGGATCGTCGCGACGCTCTGGTCCAAAAATATCGACGCCCTGTTGACGAAACCACTTGGCATCTTTCGCCTTGAGTCGCAGCTTTGTGTATTGCTCCCATTTATTGTCTGAATTCGGCGAGGCAATGATCTCGTTCTTCAGCCTCTGCCAGGTTAGCGCGTCATTGATTTCTTCCTTCGTATAGCCCGCCTTTGACAGTTCGTATTCGGTATCAAACAGCTCCGTCTCGGCCGGCGTCAGCCCGCCGCCTGACAAAGCGATCGCAAATGCAGCGTCGGGAAAGCGTGAAGCGGCGAGCGGAGCAATCCATCCGCCTTGGCTAAGACCCCAAAAACCAATCTGCTTTGGGTTAATGTCGGTTCGCGATTGCAGAAACTTGGCCGCCGCCACCGCGTCATCGGCGAGATCCTGAAAGCTCGCGTCGCGCCAGTTGCCGGTCGATTTGCCGGCGCCTCGCTTGTCATAACTGAGCACGACAAATCCGCGCGCGGCGTAGAGGTATCCGAGCCCCCAAAACATTTCGCGCAATTGGGGGCCGCCGCCATGAGTAAACACGATGGCGGGACGGGGTCTTAGGTCTTTGGTCTTTGCTACTCGCGTTCGCCTGCTGCCTTGTTGCTCGCTGCCCACTGCCCACTGCTCACTGTCCGTAGGCGTCAACAGCGTGCCTGCCAGCGTGACGTCACCGTTTTTGAAAGTTACTTCTTCCTGGCGAATCGGAATTCGAGTCGCGAACGCTCCTTTGTTTGCTCGCGGCCTAATGCGTCGTGAACCACCCGCTACCGCAGGCGATTCCGACTTGATGTTCGCGCCCGCTTGAGTCCCGTTGCCGCGAAAGGTGATTGTTTGCTCCGTGGGAGAAGTCACGTACAGGGCTGGTCCACTGATGAATTCAATCTCTGGGCGTGGGAAGATTGCTCGGACTTCACCGGACTTCACATCAATCGCATGCAAGGTGTCAGGAAGATAGTCGGCAAAGCGATCTATCAACAGATAATCTCCATTGCGGAAACGATAGGCGCCGACATAACCCGCCAGAATCTCCGGCTTAACCTTCGTGGTCCGTGTCAGGTGAAAGTGGGCCTTGATGCCCGGTACCTCAGCCTCTCCGTCGATCTCATCGCCGGCGATCGTTCCGGTCATGACGAGTTTAAGAGAATCGAGTTCGAATCGGACGCGATCACCTTCGCGTCGCACCAGAGACAATTTCATCGTCACGCGCGCGAGCGGAAAACGGAGCTCGCCCGCATTCTCGGTGAGACTGAAGCGCACAAACTCTGACCTGCCGGGCGGATGTGTATTTCCCACCCACTCGCCGGTTAGGGCTGGTGATTGCTGAGCTTGAGTCTCGCTCGACAGTCCAGCCGCGGCAGTAAGAGTCAGCAACACGAAAAGCTTGAAGATTAGTTTGATCATGATTGATCCTTTCCCAAAGCCGGTTGCGTCGTCACCGCATCGACGACCGTGCCGTAGACACGGCAAGTTTATAGTTTCAGAGGCCAAATTTGATAATTGCCTTTTCGAAATGACCAATCCCCGATAAATCGGAATTGCTCATTTCGTAGATCAAATAGACGGGAGCGTGGTCTATAAATATTCCGCCGCTCTGCGGCGGAAGCCAAAACGCTTCCGTTATTTGCGGGCGAGACGCCCGCGGCCACAGTGCTCGACGCTTTCGTGCTGCGCGCTTGTTGCGCGCGAGACGCCTGCGGCACGTCGCGCGGCGCGTCCCGCAGCCCGTCAAAATTTTTCGTCACGAAATCGCAGTCCATGGTGATTAAAGACTAGTGAACCCGGTTCTACAAGAGGAGAAATTCTGATGCGTATCGTTTTATCGGCGGCGATTTTTATTGGCGGCTGGCTTTTTGCTTCACCAGAACGCGCGCAAACGCCGAATGTTCAACAAAGAACACAGGAAATCATCGCCTCACTCAACAAAACCAAATACAAAGTGGCGACAAAGAAGGGTGTTCGAAAGGAATTATATAAGAGCGTGCAGAGCGAGCCGGTCGTCAGTAAAAACCTCGCCGATTACGCAGGCTTTTATGAGGTGCCGGATTTGGGTTACAGCCTGCAAATAAGAATTGCCGGCAATGGCGCGATAGAAGCGTCGGGCTCTGAAACTGAGGATGGTCCAACGTCAGCGGCGCGGAGATTTATTTTTAAGAACGCGAAAATCGAGGGCGCCCTGTTGACCGCCACGAAAGTTTACGCGGACGGCAGCACTGAACCTTTTGAAGGCGTCTTTGTTAACCGGACGGACAGCGAAGGCGTATCACCGACTCAAATTGATCGGCAAATCACGGCCTTTGGTTTGGGTGTCACGGGCGTTCGCGCAAACGCGGGCTTCGGAGTTGTGTTAGAGAGGCTGTTTTATCAACGGAGATAAAGTTCATCAAAATCCAACTGGCCAAACCCGGGCTTGTCTGCGAAGAGTTCAACAACTGATGGCACTAAGTATTCAGGAGAGCGATTTTGATGCCCAAGTCATGAAATCGCGTGAGGTCGCCGGTCTTCGACTCATTGACGGCCGCTATTCTGCAAAAACAAAAGTTCCACTTCACTCGCACGATCGCGCTGTTTTTTGCGTTGCGTTAACGGGCATATGCACCGAAGTCTTCGCGGGCAAAGTGCGGAGTTACGAAGCCTCGACGGTAGAATTTCTGCCGCCAGAGCAATGCCATGCGATCGACTTCCCTTTCGTTGATACTCGCACTTTTAGTATCGACATCTCTTCGCCTTGGCTGGATCAGGCGCGCGAATTCTCGTTGAAGGTAAACGAGTCAGTGCACTGTCATGGCGGTTTGCTGGCCGGTCTGATGATGAAAGTCTTCAGCGAGTTTTATCAAGTGGATGATGCGTCGCCGTTGGCAATTCAGGGACTGGCGTTGGAGATGTTGGCCGCAGTTTCGCGTGAATCGAATGTGCGAACCGTGCGACCGCAACGGTGGCTCAAAAAGGCTTCAGAATTTTTGCGAGAGAGTTTTACCGAGCGCCTAACCATTGCGGAGGTTGCCACGGCAGCCGGCGTTCATCCGGTTTATCTGGCGCGCGAGTTTCGCCGCTTTCACGGCTGTACCATCGGAGAATATATTCGCCGGCTTCGCGTCGAGCGGGCCTGCCGGCAATTGAGCTCGTCCCACGAATCTCTGGCTGCAATCGCTGCGGGCGCGGGCTTTTCGGATCAAAGCCACTTCTGCCGAACTTTCAAGCGACTTGTAGGTGTCACGCCCGCGCGATACCGGGCAAACTTTGAAAGCCAGTAAGTAGCACAGGCTTTAGCCTCTGTTCTTTTGCGCCACTAAGTAGCACAGGCTTTAGCCTGTGTTCGTCTTGGTTTGCGCCATTAGTAGCACAGGCTTTAGCCTGTGTTCCTGGAACGGGAATCAAAAATACACATACGAAAGTCTGTGCCACTGGCTAAACACAGACTGAAGTCGGTGCCACTTCTGGCTAACACACAGACTGAAGTCTGTGCCACTTCTGGCCAAACACAGACTGAAGTCTGTGCCACTCCTGGCCAAACACGGACAAAAGTCTGTGCCACTTCTGGCCAAACACGGACAAAAGTCTGTGCCGCTTTTCCCGTCCCACTTCCTTAATCCGGTCCCAAAAGGTTTGGATTGTTCAATACTAACCCCGTGAGTCGGTTCAAACTAATTTCACTTAGCAATGCTTTGGCGGATTGATCAAATTTTACACGTGTTTGCCTGCGGTGGTGTTCTTACTAGTAAGGGGGAAAACCGTTCATGATTAAGAGCTCCACAATTCTTGCGAAGGGCATTTTTGCTTTGCTGCTGCTTGGGAATGCCGGCGGATTAATTGCTCAAACGCAGGCGGGCAGGAACACTAACGACATTTCAAGCCAGGATAAGAAACGACTGGCGCGTTTTGAGAAAGACGTCGATGACTTTCGCAACCGGCTAAAGATTCCGGGCATGTCTGCCGTCATTGTCAAGGACCAAAAGGTTGTATGGGCGAAAGGATTCGGCTTCGCGGACCTCGAGAACAAAATTCCAGCAACGCCGGATACCCTTTATCATCTCGCTTCCGTAACTAAAACGTTCGCTTCCATGCTGATAATGCAGCTTGTCGAGCAGGGCAAGCTCGACCTCAATGAGCCGATGTCGCATTACTCGGCCGACTTCAAAGATGATTCAGTCAAGATCAAACACATCATTACTCATACCTCGGCGGGAACTCCGGGGGAACGGTTCCAGTACGACGGCAATCGCTATGATTACCTGACTGCGGTAATCGAGAAGAAGACGGGCAAGAAATTTGGCGAGCTCGTTGTGCAAACCTTCTTCGATCCTTTAGGCATGTCGAACAGCGTACCGTACCACCACGTCGCGGTGGATGCCGAGAAGTGGACTGCATCGCTGGGAAAGGAAGATCTCGATCGCTATAAGCTGAGCCTGGCAAACTTCGCCCAGCCTTATGCCTACTACGGCAACGGCGAGATCATTCACACGACGTACCCGTATCCGGATTTCGTTGGAGCGGCGGCTGGTTTGCTTTCAACCGTATTGGACATGGCTAAGTACGACATCGCTATCGACCGGCACGTACTCATTAAAAAAGAAACGCAGGAGCAAGCGTGGACGCCTTTTGTTTCGAATAGCGGCAAACGACTTCCTTACGGATTCGGCTGGTTCGCAATGGACCATCACGGAACCAGACTCATCTGGCATACGGGAGACTGGGGCAGCGGCTTCTCGGCGTTTTATCTCAAAGTGCCGGAAAAAAATCTTACGCTCATTATGCTGGCCAATAGCGAGGCGCTCGTCGAGCACCAATATTCCATCGGCGAGGCGATGGTGGACGACGCCGTTAGAAATGTCTTTGTATGCAGCTTTCTAACCACGTGGGATATTGGATACGGATGCGACAAGGATTCCCAAACTGCCGTGGCCAAATTTATCGAGCAGCGCCGCGCTAGTGGGAAGATCGCTATTCAAGTTTCGCCGAAGATCCTCGAGTCCTATGTCGGCAAGTACAAATTCGAGAGCCTGAATAACCGAATCTTCAACGTCACGAGCGAGGGCGACAAGTTGTTCGTCCAGGAGCCGGGGGGACTAAGGTATCTGGTCTTCGCTGAGTCGGATACTAAGTTCTTTTTGAAGGACAGATCGTGGAGCCTTGTATTCACCAAACCCGAAGGCCAGCCGGCGCAGTTAAGCATCGTCCAGGGTAAGGACAGTTATCCCTCTAAGAGAATTGAGTAAGAATCAACATCAATTTGGCCTTGCGCAAAAGACGGCGAGAGCTGAGTAATAACGGCGTCCGCAGGCCCGCTCATCGCCAATTGCGCGGAGCGATGTCATTAACACCGCGGCTTTCGCCCGGTGATGGGATTCGTTGTCAACTCGACGAAACGTTTTAACGGTTTAGGATTATGAAGAGAAACCGTTTGAAACGGTTTCACCGCGAAGATTACCTGGTTCAGTCAGCGGGCTAAAGCCGTGGTGTTAATGAGATCGCTCCGCGCAGCGCATAAACGACTTTTTGTGCAGAGCCGTGGTGTTAATGAGATCGCTCCGCGCAGCGCATCGAGGCCTCGCCCCAAGTGTGCGGTATCTTTTTTCTTTCGGAGGGTCGGACGTGTTTGTGTTCAGGACCATTATCCGCATTGCATCGCACTCGCTGATCGTACTTGCGCTTGTCGCGATTTCGGGCGAGCTTTGTTCTCCAACGGCCGCGCAAACGGCGCAACCTAAGACTGCTATCCTGCGGCCTTTCTCACAGTTCACGCTCGACAATGGGTTAACCGTACTCGTCCGCGAAGACCATAAGCTTCCTATCGCTTCCGTCGCCGTGGTTTATAACGTTGGATCGCGCTTTGATCCGCCCGGACGAAATGGAATGGCGCACCTGTTCGAACATTTGCTGTTCTATGGGTCGCAGCATAATCCACGCAACTTTTTGGTGAGCATGCAGAAGTTGGGCATCACCAACGTCAATGGCGGCACCGGGATTGATACAACAAGCCTTGTTGAGACCGCGCCCATCTCGCAGCTCGAGGCCGTTCTCTGGCTGGAGTCGGACCGGATGGGCTACCTCATTCTTACCCAGAAGACGCTCAGCGAGCAGGTCGAGATCGTCCGCAACGAGATTAATTCAGATCGGGACGAGCCGGGCGGACAGGTGCGCCACTATATTTCAGCCGGCGTCTTTCCGGCAGACCATCCTTATCATAAGGAAACTGTCGGCGACATCCAGGAATTGGGCGCCATCACCCTCGACGAGGTCCGGAATTTTTTTAAAACTTATTACGCGCCGAGCAACGCCGCTGTTGTGATAGCCGGCGACATCACTTCCTCCGAAGCGCTCGAGAAGGTCAAACATTATTTCGGCGGTTTGCCGTCAGGCCCGCACCCGGGTCACATAGCGGAGTGGATCCCCGAACTCAGGCATGACAAGCGCGAGACCATTTTCGACAATGCGCCGCCACAGCTTTTTCTCAACTGGCCCATACCGAGCTTTGGCACGAACGACGATGTCTATCTCAGGCTGGCGGGATCGATCCTGATGAACGGCGACACATCCAGGGTGCGGCGTCGCCTGACCGCTGCCAGGCTAAATGCGAAGGACCTGTCCTGGTTTGTCGACGGCCGCGCCATGGCCGGCATTTTCCAGGTTTCGGTCAAAGCGGCATCCCCGTCGGAATTTCGCACCATCGAGCGCATCGTCCGGGATGAGATCGCCTCGCTGGCGGCGAAAGAACCGACAAACGAAGAGCTTGAACGGGCGAAACGCTCCAGAATCCTCGAATTGCGTCGGCTTACGGAGCGGACCGCAGACTTCAATGGGCAGAGTGACTTGCTCGGCAGCACTTGGGCGATCAGCAACGGCAACGCCGGATTGTTGGACGACAACATGGAGCAGATGCGCGCGGCAACGCCGGCAGACATTTCCGCAGCCACGCGGCGCTGGCTGAATGGCGCCGCCTATGTCCTGAATCTTGAACCGAGGGTGGAATACAGATCAACACAAGCGGACGTGGACAGGAGCCGGATGCCCGGACCCACAGAATTCAAACCCGCCCACTTCCCTGAAACGCACGTTACGACTCTTCCCAACGGCCTCAAGATGCGGCATGCGCAGTGGCGCAGTGGACCACTCGTCGTTGCATCGCTCATCGTACGCGGTGGAGCTGGAGTCGACCCGCAGGATAAGCAGGGTCTGGCGCGGCTTACTGCTTCGTTGCTAACCACTGGGACTGGAACGATGAGCGAAGAGCAACTCGCGGACGCACTCGCGCGGCTCGATGCCACGATTCAGGCAACCACGGACCTCGACGCGCTCACTCTTACACTCATCGCTCCGAAAGAGAATATT
>DATENS010000330.1:0-14321 GCA_035274925.1 Pyrinomonadaceae bacterium
GTCTTTCGGGCCGTCCCCTGCCGACCGGAAGGAACGCTGAGACAGTTTGATACTTGATCTCCCGGAGTCAGCCGTAACGAATTCTCACGCCCACTGGAGGAGAAACCAATGACGAAAAAAAAGAAAGGTGTGACTCGCCGACGATTCCTCGAACAAGTTGGTTTGGCAGGAGGGTCTGCCGCGCTGTACGAAACGATGACCGCGCTCGGACTGATTAATCTTCCGGAAGTGTGGGCCGGGCCACCGAAACTTCCCCAGGGTTCAGGCAGAGGTAAATCAGTAGTCATTCTTGGCGCTGGGATCGCCGGGCTGACCGCTGCCTATGAACTCACGCGCGCGAACTACAGTTGCCAGATTATCGAATTGACCGACCGCGCGGGTGGACGAAATCACACCGCACGCCGGGGAACGGTGCTCAAAGAGGTAAACGAGAACGGCGCCGAGACCGAGCAGGTCTGCAACTTCGATGAAGGTCTCTATCTGAACCTGGGTCCCGGTCGTCTGCCGTACCATCACCGCCGCGTGCTTCATTATTGCGAGGCATTAGATGTAAAGCTCGAAGTGTACGTGATGGAGACGATGGCGAACCTGTTCCAGCGCGACACGGCCTTTGGCGGAAAGCCGCAGCTGAGGCGGCGCATCGCCAATGACGTTCAGGGCTATATCTCCGAGATGCTCGCGAAAGCCGTGAACCAAAATGCGCTCAACGCGGAACTCACCGCGGCCGACCGCGATAACCTTCTCTGTCTCTTAAAGAATTTCGGCGACCTGGGCCAGAACGATCTCTGTAACAAGTGCGGCCAGAACCGGTGCAACAAATGCAATTCGAGTTGCGATGCCTGCATTAGCTGCAGCAAAGTGTGCGTAACGTGCTTCCGCTATTCCGGCACCACGCGGGACGGCTGCGAGATCACCGTGCAGAAACCCTGCGAACCGGGGCCCACGCTTAATCTGAGTGAGCTGCTCAGGTCCGAATTCTGGCGTTTCCGCTTCTACCAGTCCTTCGAATACGAATGGCAGCCGACACTTTTCCAGCCGGTGGGCGGCATGGACAAGATCGTGGACGGATTCGTGAAGAAGATCGGCTCGCTCATTAAGTACAACACCAAAGTGCTGGACATTAAGATTAGCAATGCCAGCGTCGCGGTGGTGGTGGAACACGAGGGAACGCGACGCACTATCGAAGCGGACTATTGCATCAGCAATGTCCCCTTGCCGCTGCTCGCAAAGATCGACAACAACTTCGAGCCCGGTTTCGATGCAGCCGTTAAGCAGTGCAAGTATGACCCGACCTGCAAACTTGGGTGGCAAGCCAACAGCCGTTTCTGGGAGTCGGACCAGAACCAGATTTACGGTGGAATCAGTTACACTGACGACCCGATCACGCAGATGTGGTATCCCTCGTATGACTACTTCACCAGTAACGGGACTCTCACCGGTGTCTACAATTATGACGACAATGCGATCGCGTTCGGGAGAATGAGCCTCGAGGAGCGCATTCGGACGGCGCGACAGGGCGCGGTGAAGTTTCATCCGGAGTTTGCGGACACGCGACTGGTCCCTTCCGACAAAGCGATCTCGATCGCCTGGCAGAATATTCCAAACGAAGGGGGCGGCTGGGCCAACTGGGATCCTACCAGTGCAGCCGATGCGAAGGCCTACTCGCGCCTGTTGGCGCCGGATCGCCGTTTCTTTGTAGTAGGAGACCAGGTCTCGCAACTGCCGGGTTGGCAGGAGGGAGCGATGATGTCTGCCCAACACGTCGTTGAGCAAATAGGCGGCCTGCGGCTGCTGACCGTGCCGATGATCAAGCGCGCGCCGAACACACGCCGCCTGATTCAAGGTCGTGGTTAACCTACAAGCGTGGGTGCTTGTGATCGAGGAATCCAGTAGCGATCTACAGAACTGACCGGATCCGAGCATTCGGTAGTTTCTTAGTCTGGCTTTGCGGGACTTTGCGCCTTCTCGCCTTGGCGTGAATTGCCTCTCTCGCGAGAACATGTTCCCGCAAAGGCGCCAAGTCGCACAGAAACGCAAAGCAAGATACTGCCTGTCCTACTCTTGACTCCGACAGTCCTCAATGTTTCAATAGCTCCCGGACAAAACGTGGTGAGTTAAAGCGACTTGCGGCCACGTAAAACAACCCGCTAAACAGCTCGGCGAGTCTTTCAACCGCTTCGCATAAAGGTTAAAAGAAGAGTCCCGCGTTGTTGGCAGCGCGGGGCTTTTTATATGGAGTGCGGCGACTTGTCGCCGCTTTGAAAAGCGCTGACAAGTCAGCGCACTCCAAAGAAACGATGAGCAATTTTCTCGACACACTTAAGGAACGCATCATCGTCTTTGACGGGGCGATGGGGACAAACCTGCAGGTTCAGAACCTGTCGCTCGAAGATTTCGGCGGTCTGCGCTTCGAAGGCTGCAACGAAAATTTGCTTAATACCCGGCCCGACGCGGTCGAGAACGTCCACAAAGCATTTCTTGATGTGGGTTGTGACGTGATCGAAACCAACTCGTTCAACGGCACAACTGTCGACTTTGCCGAGTACGACATGGCCGACCAGACCTATGACATGAACGTCAAAGCGGCGACGTTGGCAAAACGCATTGCGTCCGACTATGCGACCAAAGACAAACCGCGCTGGGTCGCGGGCTCGATGGGTCCCGGCCGCAAACTTCCGACGCTCGGCCATATCAGCTTTCGTGATCTGCAAGCCGCGTATGCTGAGCAGGTACGTGGTCTCCTGGATGGCGGGGTCGACTTACTGATTGTCGAGACCTGTCAGGATTTGTTGCAGACAAAGGCGGCGCTGTCCGCAATCTTTGAGAACTTCAAAAAGAATGGCCGGCGCGTGCCTGTGATTTCCCAGGTCACCATCGAAGTATTTGGCACCATGCTCAACGGAACGGAAATCGGCGCCGCGCTGACGGCACTCGCGCCTTTTCCCATCGACGTTATCGGAATGAACTGCGGGACCGGCCCGCGGCACATGACGGAGAGCATTCGTTACCTTTGCGAGAATGCTCCGCTGCCGGTTTCGGTGCTGCCCAACGCGGGCCTGCCTTCCGTCGTCGAAGGCAAGATGCATTATGACGAGACGCCGGAAACTTTTACGTCGCAAATCGTCCACTTCGCCAATGATTTTGGCGTCAACATCGTGGGCGGTTGTTGCGGGACCACACCGGCACACCTGAAGCTGGTCGTCGAAGCCATGCAGGGCATCACGCCAAAGCCACGTGACGCCAAACTCGTGCCGGCTGCCTCGTCAATCTATTTCCAACAGCCTTACGTTCAGGACGCGTCCTTTCTAATCGTCGGCGAGCGTGTTAACGCCAGCGGCTCAAAGAAAATGCGTGACCTGCTCAACGCGGAAGATTGGGATGGCCTGGTTTCGCTGGCGAAGGAGCAGGAACGCGAGGGCGCTCACATTCTTGACGTGAACGTCGATTTCGTCGGACGGAATGGTGAGGCTGACATGCACGAACTGGCTTCCCGTTTGGTCACCAGCATCAAGTTGCCGCTGATGTTCGATTCCACTGAGTGGGAAAAAATGGAAGCCGGCCTGCAGCACGCCGGCGGTAAGTGCATCCTCAATTCGACGAACTACGAAGACGGCGAGCCGCGCTTTGCGAAAGTCATCGATCTGGCCAAGCGCTATGGCGCCAGTGTGGTCATCGGCACGATTGACGAAGATGGAATGGCCCGCACTGCAGAGGGCAAATTCAAGATCGCGAAGCGCGCCTACGAACAGGCTACCGGTGAACTCGGTCTGCCGGCGTCTGACATATTCTTCGATCCGCTGGCGCTCCCCATCTCTACCGGCATTGAAGAGGACCGTCGTAACGCGCTCGAGACAATCGAAGGCATCAAGCGTATCAAAGCAGAGTTGCCGGGCTGCTACTGCATCCTCGGCATCTCGAACATTTCGTTCGGATTGAATCCGGCTTCGCGCGTGGTGCTCAACTCAGTCTTTCTGCACGACGCCGTCGAAGCAGGTCTGGATGCCGCGATTGTGAACGCCAGCAAGATTGAGCCCCTGAATCGCATCGGCGAACAGGAACTCAAAGTGGCGCGCGATCTGATCTATGACCGGCGAGAGTTCGACGGTGAGGTCTGTACCTACGATCCGCTCACGCAGTTCACTACGCTTTTCGAGAACGTCAAAACCAAGAGCGCTAAGAAGGTCTCGAAAGGCGCCACAGTCGAAGAGCGTCTCAAGAACCACATCATCGATGGCGAAAAAATTGGGCTGGAAGATGAGTTGAAGACGGCGCTGGAAAGTTATTCGGCGCTCGACATCATTAACAATATCCTGCTCGACGGCATGAAGGTGGTCGGCGATCTGTTCGGCAGTGGCCAGATGCAGCTGCCCTTCGTTTTGCAATCTGCCGAGGCGATGAAGGCCGCGGTGCGTTTTCTCGAGCCGTTCATGGAAAAGAAGGGCGGCGCGACGGCTAAAGGGACTATGGTCCTGGCGACGGTCAAAGGCGACGTGCACGACATCGGCAAGAACCTGGTCGACATTATTCTGACGAATAACGGCTATCGCGTGATCAACCTCGGCATCAAGCAGACTATCGACACGATTCTGAGTGCTTATGAAGAACACCAGGCCGACGCCATCGGCATGAGCGGCTTGCTGGTCAAGTCCACGCTGATCATGAAAGACAATCTGGAAGTCATGAATGAACGCGGCATTGGTGTCCCGGTCGTTCTGGGTGGCGCCGCCCTGACTCGCCGTTATGTCGAAGATGATTTGAAGTCTATCTATAAAGGCACTCTGTTCTATGCGCGCGATGCATTCGCCGGGCTGCATACGATGGATCGGCTTATGGCAGCGGACGAGCATCCCGCCTCTGGAGAGGAAGCCGCCATGGCTGCCGCCGCGGGAAATGGCGATGCGATCGAAGAGGCGGAAGAGCTGATGGCCGAAGAAGCAAAACTCGGTGTGCGCAAGCCTCAGCGCATCAGGAAACCTTCGGGCGATACCACCCATACCACGCGTTCCGACGTGCGTGCGGAGGTTCCGATTCCCGTCGCACCGTTCTACGGCTCGCGCGTGATTCACGATATCCCGCTCGAGGATGTCTTTGCCTACATCAACGAGACAGCGCTCTTCAAAGGTCAATGGCAATTCAAGCAGGGCCGGAAATCCGCCGAAGAATATCAGGCGCTGGTTGCCGAACATGTGCGTCCGGTCTTTGATGAATTGAAAGCGCGAAGTATTCGGGAGAGTCTGTTGGTGCCACGCGCGGTTTACGGTTACTTCCCCTGCCAGTCCTCGGGGAACGATCTCATTGTGTATGACCACACGACTCGGGCGGAACGTACCCGGTTCACATTTCCGCGCCAGCCGACGGGCAAACGTCTCTGCCTCGCTGACTATTTCGCGTCGGTCTCATCGGGACGAATGGACGTCGTCGCTTTTCATCTGGTGACCATGGGGCGGCGCGCCAGTGAATATTCGCGCGAACTTTTCGAGCGCGACAATTATGCTGAATATCTTTATTTCCATGGGCTAAGTGTCGAGAGCGCCGAAGCGCTCGCCGAACTCTGGCATAAACGCATCCGCCAGGAATTGGGTATTGACGGCAACGATGCGAAGACCTTGAACGAGTTGTTCCGTCAGGGTTATCAGGGGTCGCGCTTTAGTTTTGGCTATCCCGCGTGTCCGGATTTGGCGGACCAGGTAAAGCTGTTCGAGTTGCTGGATCCGGCGCGTATTGACGTGGAATTGACTGAAGAATTTCAGCTTGACCCGGAACAGTCGACGTCCGCGATCGTCATTCACCATCCGGAAGCGCGATACTTTTCGATTGAATGAACCGTCATCCGCAGATTCCGCAGCGAGGTCAGTACCACCTGCGTCAGCAGGTGGGTCCCGGCGACAACATCGGCGACCACGTGACAATGCTCAAGACCTTCACGGTGTACTCTTTGACCCACCCGCTGACGCGGGTGGTGCTGACCTCATGATCTGCGTAGTCTGTGGATGATCATGCCTGAGCCGCTCGAGCCGACAACCGAAGAACTGGCAGTCCTCGCGCCCTTCGAACGTTTCGCCTTTCGCTTTACCCATCGAATGAACCTGGGACAATGGAAGCGTTTCTGGACCTGGTGCCAGAACGTTTTTGGCGCGGGCTGGATTCGAATATCGACATACAACCTGATGCGTGTCTATGGGCTCGAGCATGTCGAGGCCGTCGATCACACGCGCCCGGTGCTGCTGGTAGCGAATCATCGATCATTCTTTGACATGTACGTTGTCTCGACGACGCTCTTTCGCCAGACGCGATGGCGCAAGCAACTCTTCTTCCCGGTACGCGGCCGTTTCTACTATCAAAATCTCCTCGGCATGTTTGTGAACCTGGTGATGGGCTGGTGGTCGATGTATCCGCCGTTTTTCGTGACCGGACGGCAACCGATGCCTGAGAAGCGCGCCTTCGATAAATATTCAATGCGACGGCTGGTGCAGTTGTGTGTTGAGGGCGAGGGCAACGTGATCGGCTTTCATCCTGAAGGCACGCGCAATCGAAACGACGATCCTTATTCGTTTCTGCGCCCGCAACCCGGCGTCGGAAAACTAATCAAGGAAGCGAACCCACAAGTAGTGCCTGTCTTTATCGCCGGACTAGGCAACAACCTGACCAGGCAGGTCCTGGGAAACTGGTTTGGCGGCGACAAAATTCGCATTCATTTTGGAAAGCAGCTCGACCTTTCAGAGTTCATCGCCAAGAAAGATCATGTGCGGACTTACAAAGAGATTGGCGAGTTTGTGATGGCGAAGATTGGCGAGCTGGGCGCAGAGGATCGGGCGGCCTACGGCGCCGGGTGAAACTAAACAAACCGATAGATAAGAATCGCCGCGAGAATCACTACCAGCCAGTACGTGAATTTGACTACCGCCGGAAGTCGATCAAACCAGGAACCGAAGGCGTCGATGGGGTTGGGTCCGCCCCACGCGCCGGCGCTTTGCCAGTTTGGCTTTCTTCGCTCGACCGCCTGAGAAACTACCACCGTCCAGACGAGAAATAACATGAGTATTCCATAGGGCGTGAAGGCTGCTCCATACTTCCACCCGATCAGGGTGGTGGCCGTGTAGAATACTGCGATAAAAATTGGGACCCGATGCGAAAGCGGAAGAGACTTGAATAGCATGTGGTTTCCCTCTCTTTCAGGGTCTGCTAATGTTGGCCGGAATATTACAATCTAACCTCTTAGTGGGCAAGGTTTTTTGTCGCCACGCCGGTCCCTTATGACGCTACCGCTGGTAATCGTAAATCCTGCTTCCGCTGACGGCGCCACGGAAAACAACTGGCCGAAGATGGCCAGCGATCTGCGTACGCACTTTGGCGCGTTTTCAGTGGCATTCACCCAAGCGAGTGGTGATGGCCGCCGGCTGGCGTCGGAAAATGCCAAGCGGGGAACGAAATTGATAATCGCCTGCGGCGGCGACGGCACAATCTCGGAAGTCGCCAATGGAATCATCGAGTCAAAGGAAGACTGCGAGCTGGCCGTTCTTCCCAGCGGTACGGGCGGAGACTTTCGCCGGACATTGGGCCTGTCGACAAACGTGGCCACCGCGGCGCGCGCGCTGCGTGACGCTCGCAGTCGCATGATCGACGTCGGGCGCACGTTGTTCGTCAATGATGCCGGGCAACGCGAGACGCGTTTCTTTGTGAATGTGGCCAGCTTCGGAATGAGCACGGCCGTGCTCGACCGCACGTCGAGTGGAGAGTCAAAGAAGTGGATTCCCGCTTTTGCCCCACGCAGACTGGGAAACAAAATTTCTTACGCGGCGGCCACGGTGCAGACCACCTTGCAGTCTGAACCGACTGAGATCTATCTACAGGTCGACGATCAGGACGAGCGCCGCCTGCGCATTGTGGAGCTGGCAGTGGCCAACGCGCGCTACTACGGGGGCGCGATGAAAATAGCGCCGGACGCTAAGTTTGATGACGGGTTTTTTGACATCGTCACGATTGGCGACGCGAGCGCGTTTCGGATTTTGCTGAATGCACCCCGGCTGTATTTTGGCGCGCACCTGCGCATGGATGAAGTCACGCATGCTCTCGCGAAGCAGGTTAGTGCACGCCCCGTGAAAAAAGATGAAGTAGTGCGTGTCGAGCTGGACGGTGAAGTCGTCGGCCGCTTGCCGGCGACGTTCGAAGTTGTTCCGCGTTCATTGCGGCTTCGTTGTCCCTGAAATGGCAAAGCGAAAGAAAAAGGAGCCGGCAGGGCTTTGGGAGTACGAACACCGTGCGGATCAGATCGCGCCGCGCTCGGTTTTTCTCAAGCGCATCATCGGGGCGCTGCTGGTCGCCTTCGGGTTGATCGTTATCGCGCTGACAATTGGGATTGTTGGCTATCATCTGTTGGCGGGTTTGGGTTGGATCGATTCGCTCCTGGAAGCGTCGATGATCCTGGGCGGGATGGGTCCGGTGAGGGAACTTCATACCGACTCGGCCAAAATCTTCGCATCGATCTATGCTCTATTTAGCGGAATCATTTTCATCGCGCTGATGGGAATCATGCTCGCCCCCGTCGCGCATCGCCTAATGCACAAGTTTCATGTCGACGAAGATGATGTAAAGTAAGTTGTATTTCCTTTGCGCCTTTGCGTAAGTTAATTCGCTGCGGATAGTTCACGCCAAGGCGCAAAGACGCAAAGGCCCAAAGAGGGTACTTGTATTTCAAACCGGAGGTTCCTCATGTCCGAACAAAACAATCTGGAAGCAAACAAACAGTTGGTTCAACGCTGGTTCGATGAAGTCTGGAACAAGGGACGCGCTGACGCGATCGCTGAGATGCTCGCCGAGGACGCCATCGTGAACGGTTTATCTGAAGATGCCGCGCAACCATTGCGAGGGCCGGCGGGCTTTGTGCCGTTTCATTCCCAGTTCCGCGAAGCCTTCCCAAATATCGAAGTAGTGATCGAAGACACTATCGCGGAAGGCGACAAAGTCGCCGTGCGTTTCTCAGTCAGAGGCAAGCACGAAGGCGACAGCCTGGGTTTCAAGAGCACCGGCTCGACGGCCGAGTTTGACGGCACCGCAATCGTCCGCGTCAAAGACGGCAAGATTGTCGAAGCCTGGAACAATGTCGATTTCATGAAGATGTACCGGCAACTCGGTGCGCTGTGAGCGAGGGCAGGGTGCTCTGATCAGCTCGATTCCGGGAGCGACGAAGGCGATGAACGTTCTGAAACCACTGCGCCGCGTCCGCATCGTCTTTGTCACGTTACCACTCTGTGTTTTGCTCGCCTCTTTACTTGCTCAGAGCGGAGCGTCGCACGGACTTAGAATGAAACCGTCGGTTGAGCTTCATGCCTCTTCGACGAAGATTGTTTATCCCTGTCCTCCGTCAGGTCGGAGTATCTCTGGCACTTGCCCAACCACCGCTGACTTTCAGGTTGCTTTGACAGTCAAAGCGAAGGATTTCAATAAACAACCGCGGTATGTTTATGCGGTCAATGGGGGGAGAGTCACCGGTGAGGGGAGCAGCGTGATTTGGGATCTGAATGGAGTCGCGCCTGGCGTTTACACTGCCACAGTGGAGGTCCAAGACGGCAAGAAGCGTCGCGCGGAATCGTCCGTGGCGGTAAGGATCGAGTTCTGTTCCGATTGTGTCATTTGCGACGGGTTGTGCCCTACGATCATCGTCACCTGCTATAACCAGGTGAAAGCAGGGACGCCAATAACCTGCGCGCTCAAGCCTGGCGACCGGTTTGATCCGATCACGCACCAACCATACACATATCAATGGTCAGCGCGCGATTCAGACGACAATGATCTGTCAGCGACTATCAGTCGACAAGGTGAATACGTTTCAATTCCTACCAAAGGGTTGGGTGGGAAGGCGGTGATCACAACGGTGACTGTGAAAGAGCTTGATCCGTCCTGCAACCGAACTGCGCAAGGTATCACGCTGGTGAAACCGTAATTCTCAAATAATGACGTCAGTACCACCCGCTCCCGCATGTGGTACTGACTTACCCCTAATTACTTCCCGCCCAGAAAATTCTCCCGCACGTAACGCACGGTGTCGTTGAGGGTGTCGCCGGGATCGCGGGGTGTGAAGCCTAGTTCGCGCCGCGCCTTGTCGTGTCTGAAGTACCAGAAGTATTCAGCCATCTGGACGGTGTCGGCCTCGATGGGAGGCGTTAGGTTCCATTGCCGGAAAAGTGAATCGATTACCTGGGCGCCGGCCACCGCAAACTTTGACGGAAAAGCGAGACGCGGTGAAACAACTTTGGTCAGACGCTCGAGCCGATCGAAAAACTTCACGAACGTCCAGTTAACCGCGCCCAGCAGGTAGCGATGGCCGTGCCGGCCCTTTTGCATCGCGTTGCGAAATGCCTGTGCGGTATCGCGCACGTCAACGAAATTCAAACCGCCGTTGGGAACCGCGTTAATCTTGCGCGCCATGAAATCCAAAATAACTTTGGTCGAGCTCAAACGATCATCACCGGGTCCGAGCAGCAGACTCGGATTCATGATCACCAGCCGCTGGTCTTTACCGCTGAAACGCTCGAGCGCCGCCATCTCCTGATAGGCCTTGCTGGCGTAGTACGGCCATTGCGCGATGATGTCCATGGGCGGGTTGTAGGTCTCATCATGAACAACGTCGCCTTTTTCCGACACGGCGATAGTCCCACTGCTCGATGCCAGGACAATTGTCTTCACGCCCGCCTTACCGGCCGCATCGCACAGCAGGCGCGTGCCATCGACATGCAGCTTGTACATTTCGCGCGAGTCGTCTTTTTCTCGCGAGACCTTTCCGGCCAGGTGATAGATTTCACTGACGCCTTCGACGGCGCGCGCGACATCGTCGGCATTCGTGATTGAGCCTTCAAAGGTGTCCACACCCAGGCCGGTAAGCCATTCAGGGATCGACGTGGCCATCACGCGAATGTCTTTCGAGCCCGATTCGATCAGCTGCCGCACCAGGTGCGAGCCGAGAAACCCGGTACCGCCGGTGATTAGACTCGAAGCCGGGACTTTCTTAACGATAGCCGCGTGCCGCTTGGTGCTCTTCTTTGGCACGATCTGAGCGGTGCGCTTCTTTGGTGGTGTCTTTGGCATCAGAACCTTGGTTGTATGACCCACCCGCTAACGCAGGTGGTACTGACCTCACTGCCTATCTGTGCAATCTGTGGATGCTCACGCTTCCGCTGCGGCAAACTCAGCATCGCTCGCTTCGATTCGTGATTTGCCGCTGCGACGCTCAGCCTGCCACTGGTCGTGGACAACGCCGGCATCAAACGGTTTAGTCGTACCGTCGCGCAGGTTCACGACCTCGTGCCGCACCCGTTCGGCGATCAGCCGGTAAGCCTCAGCGCGTGGCAGGCCATTGGTCATCTCTTCAAGTTGTTCAATAGTTAACAACCGGCCAATGCGCGCGGCGACGTCACGGCTCTTCAAAATCGTCGAACCCTTTGGATAAGCGTCGTACGTTCCCTTTAGATAAACCGGCAAAATCCCGACGCGCGCCGCCAGCGCCAGATAGCCAATCACGGGTTTGAAGTCCGCCATTATGCCCGACAAAGAGCGCGTGCCTTCGGGGAAGATCAGCGCGTTGTAACCGCGATCTAAAAACGATCGCGCGTGGCGCAGCGATTGGCGCAAAGATCCGGAGCGTTCCATCGGCACCAGGTTGGTAAAGTTTTCCATGTACGCGCGCTTGTATTTCGTGTCGAAGAAATAGTCGGCCGCCGCCAGCGCCACTAAATCCTCGCCCGCGTCTTCCAGGGCCATCTTCACCAGCCCCATGTCGAGATGAGATTGATGATTGGCGGCCACAATGAAGTTCGTGTGATAGGGAATGTTACTTTGCCCTTCGTATTTCGTGCGCAGGATGCGTTCGTAGAGCGTGCGTTGGGCGATTTCGATTCCCTTGTTCCCAATTACGCGCAGCATTTCGGGAATGTGAATCTCGTCATCCTTTTCGGATTCCAGCCGAAGACGCGGCGCCTCACGCCCCGCACCCGCAGCCGCAACGCGATTGACCACCGTAAGCAGCTCGCGCACATCCTGAACCTCATTCAGGCGATCCGGGGCGGTCAGCGAGCCCCCGGCGTTTTCGATCGCGGCCGCCAGCTCGACAAACATAAGGCTGTCAAAACCAAGATCGCCAAGTCGCGTGTTCAGTGAGATCTCGTTGGCGGAACGACTTGAGACTGTAGCCACGATGTCAGCGAGCCACGCCGCGTCGCCGGTGACCTCTTCGCGCTCAAGACCGACCTGCGCCGAGCGTCCCGCCTGGATCTCCTGCACCATCTTCACCACTTCCCGGCGCTTCACTTTGCGGGTGGCAGTGCGCGGCAATTCTTCATCGGTAAAATGCAGGACCTTAACCCGTTTGTAGTAAGGCAACCTGGCTGAGACTTCACGGAAGTGTTCTTCAATCTTGCTTCGTAAATCAGCGCGCGAAAGCGCGATGTCGTACTCAATGTCAGGCACCACCATGCAAGCGACCTTCTCGCCGATCCCATCAGGCAGGCCAAAGACGCTCAGCTCTTTTATGTAGGGCGACTCCTGGTAAACCTCTTCGACCTCGTCGGGATAGACGTTCTTGCCGTTGGTGTCGACGATGATGTCCTTGGATCGCCCCACGAGATAAAGGTTTCCGTCTTCATCAAGCCGGCCCAGATCGCCGGTGTAGAGCCAGCGATCGACCAGGGCTTCGCGCGTGGCTTCCTCGTTGCCGAAGTAACCAAGCATCACATTGGGTCCGCGCGCGAGCACTTCACCAACTCCGGCCGCATCCGGGTCCTTAATATCAATTTGCACCCCGGGTAGCGGCCGGCCGACCGTGCCCGCCAGCATACGGTTCTCCGGACGAGTCACAGTTAAAACCGGCGAAGCTTCAGTCAAACCGTAACCTTCCAGGATCGTGAAGCCGAGTCCCTGGAAGTCCCTTTGTACCTTGTCATTCAACGCCGAGCCACCGCTGATGAAATAGCGAATACGGCCGCCCATGCCTTCGTGAATTGGGTAGAAGATGAGCTGGCCCAGGTTCAGTGGCGTTTTGTCCCGCAGCCAGGCATTGAATTTCATGAGAACGTCGGTAGTGTCGGCGACCAACTTGCTGCGTTCATGCAGCCGGGTCTTGATGCGACGATGCAGCAACTCCCAAAGTGCCGGCACGCCGACCATGCCCGTGACGTGACCGTTTTTGATGGCCTTGGCAAGTTGCTCGCTGTTCAGCTCGTCCAGATAAGTGATCTGCGCGCCGCGACTGAGTGGCGTGAGAAAGCCAGTCGAGAATTCAAACGTGTGATGCAGCGGCAGGACTGAGAGCACGCCATCGCTCGTGTCCATATCAAAGACGGATGACAGCATTGAAACCATGCTGGTAAGGTTGCGATGCGAAAGCATCACGCCTTTCGGTCTTCCGGTGGTGCCCGAGGTAAAAATCAACGAAGCTACCGATTGCGCCGTAACCCGCTGCGGCAACAGCGCAATGCGCT
This sequence comes from Pyrinomonadaceae bacterium, assembly GCA_035274925.1. Lineage (GTDB taxonomy): Bacteria > Acidobacteriota > Blastocatellia > Pyrinomonadales > Pyrinomonadaceae > UBA11740. The sequence continues at coordinate 13,470 of DATENS010000330.1, forward strand.
CGTCTTCCACCTCCTGTGACGGCAATTCGAATACTTCATCGAACGTCCACACCTTTACATCTTTCAGGCCTGCGGCACTTAGCTTGTCTAGCAATTGCTTGTGCTCTTCGAGAAGCCGCGCGCTGATGACGATTGCTGAGGCTTCGCCGGCGCCGGCAAAGTTGACGATCTCATTAGACGAGCTCTCCGCGTCGACCGGGATGCAGGTAGCGCCCGCTTTCAGAGTTCCAAAGTAAGTCATGCCCCACTCGGGAGCGTTGTGACTGAAAAGGATGACCCGATCGCCCGACTTGATCCCGTTACTGGCAAGAAACGCGGCGGCGCGCGTGGCCAGCTCGCGCAAGTCCGCGTAGGTGTACTGCTCCCTGCGGCCATCGCGCTCGATGCGCATGGCGACGCGGGTCGAGTGACGCTTCGTCGTAGTTTCGAAGAGCTCGAGCAAGTCGCGATAGGTGTAAATGCGCTTGGGCTGCGCGCGCATGTCTTCTTCCAAAGTCGGCAACACCCATTTCTTCAGTCCGGGCAGATGCGTATTTATCCAGTAGTCGTACCAGTCAAAGGCTTCAGGGTTCCAGGTGAGAAGCTGGCGTTCCTCTTCGCGAATTCGATCGAAAAGTGCGCGCACGTTGTCTGAGCGGAAAACATATTCGTTTTCCACGGTGAAGGGGAGAAACATCTCGAAGGCTTCCTGGGCTTCGCGCGTTTCTTCCTGAACGCGATCGACCGTCTGCTTCATTCGATTGATCACACCTTCGTAGCGCCCACCGCCCCAACGCGGTCGCGCCCAATCCAATAACTCGGAAGTCTTTTTCGCCGCCTTGTTCATCAACGGCAGAGAAGCGGACTCGAATC
>DATENS010000331.1:0-4711 GCA_035274925.1 Pyrinomonadaceae bacterium
GCGAAACATTTTGCGGCGTCAGGTTACGATTTGAAGGAACTGGTGCGCACGATTACCCGTTCGCAAACCTATCAGCTCAGTTCCATTCCGAATCAGCACAATGCCATCGATAAGCAAAATTTTTCGCGCTATTACCCAAGACGGCTGACGGCAGAGGCGTTGCTGGATGCCGTTAACGCTGTGACCAAATCCGAGAACAAGTTCGATGGATTGCCGCGCGGAACCCGAGCGATTCAATTGCCGGATAACGCTTTCAACACCAGCACATATTTTCTGACCGTGTTTGGCCGTCCCGATGCCTCGACCTCATGCGAGTGCGAACGGTCGCAGGATGCGAGCCTGGCGCAAAGTCTTCACCTGCTGAATTCCAAGGACGTCCAGGAAAAAATCAGCAGTGATAAAGGCACGGCAGCGTTAATGGCGGCCGAGACCGGGACCAGTGATGATTACAAGGTGAAGCAGCTTTATCTCACTGCGTTGGCGCGGGAACCGAACGAGAAGGAGCTTGCCATTGCGCAAGGCCACCTCGCCAAGGCAAAGGACGAAAAGGCCAAACGGCAGGCGTACGAGGACATGGTCTGGGCGCTGATCAACACCAAAGAATTCTTGTTCAACCATTGAGAATCCTCCCCAAGTTGTTGTTCGTGATGGCTTGCCTGGCAACGACGCTGATGGCCGAATTGCCGACCGCGCGTCTGCTTACCATTTTTCCCCCGGGGGCAAAAATCGGTAGCACTTCCGAAGTAGTCGTCGCCGGCGTGGATCTGGAGGATGCGCGCACCATCCATTTCTCGCATTCGAATATCACGGCCGTAGCACACACGAATGGGCCGGGAAAATTTTTGGTCACCGTTGCCACAAATGTGCCTGCCGGAATTTATGATGCACGTGTGATTGGCCGCTTTGGAATTTCGAATCCGCGCAGGTTTGTGGTTGGAAACCTGGAGGAAGTGGTGGAGAACTCGAAGGATTCGGTGGAAAATGCGATGTCAATTACCCTTGGAACTACCGTCAATGGACACGCTGAACCGAATACGGCGCGTTATTCCTTCGAGGCGACCAATGGCCAAAGCATAACGATCGAGTGTCAGGCGCCGCAAATCGATTCACGGATGGACCCATCGCTGGTGTTGTACGGTCCGAATGGCCATGAGCTGAAGCAATGTCGCCGTGGCGGTGCACTCGAATTTGTCGCTCCAGAGAGCGGGAAATACGCGCTGAAGGTGCATGATTTTTTGTTTAGCGGCGGAAGTGAGTATTTCTACCGGTTGTCGGTCAAGAATGAGCCGCGCTCTCACGAACCCAGCCACGACCTTCAACAGATGGAGACCCTTAAGCCGCCCTGTGAAGTGGTCGGCCAATTCTATCCCGCCGGACACGTGGCCCAATATAAGTTCGATGTGAAAAAGGGAGAAGTCTGGTGGGTCGAAGTGTTTTCGCAGCGCCTTGGGCTTCCCACCGATCCACTGCTGCTCCTCAATGATCAGGAGTTCAACGACATCGATGCGAATGTTGGTGGCATTGAGTTCAAGACGAGCTCGCGCGATGCCATCGGACGCTTCGAAGCCAAAGAGGACGGCACGTGCCGCATTCAATTACGCGACCTTTTTAGCCGGGTGGTCGCAGATCCCCGGAATACATATCGCCTAACTGTCCGAAAAGAGACGCCCGACTTCGACTTGATCGCTATGTCGCAAGAGCCGCCCGCCAAAAAGGATTCGCGGGAAGTGCACATCTGGACTTCGGTGCTGCGCCGCGCCGAAACGATCCCGATCAAAGTCATGGCACTGCGGCAGGACGGCTTTAAAGAGGAGATTGTCGTCGAAGCCAGCGATCTGCCACCCGGTGTTGTGTCCAGCAGGTTAATCATTCCTGCCGACAAAACCAGCGGAACACTTTTGGTTACGGCGGCGGATATGGCCACAAATTGGGCGGGCACGATCTCGATCGTGGGCAAGGCAAGCGTTGGAACGCATAAAGCAAAGGCGGCAACTGTGCTTTGGAACGTGCCCGACTACAATAATGAGCCCGTGCGCTCGCGGTTGGCGGATGAATTCGTAATCGCAGTCTGCGATGACGTTGCGCCGATCACCATATCGTCAGCGGAGTCAAAGGCGTACGAGGTCCCGGCCGCAGGCAAGCTCGCAATTCCGCTGAAGGTCACACGCCGCGGTGAATTCAACGACGCATTTAAACTCAAAGCCTACGGTCTTGCGCCATTGGACTCGTTAAAAGAAATCGAGGTGGCGGAGAAAGGCACGAACGCCAGTGTTGAGCTCGATTTGTCTCAGCAGAAGCTGTCGCCCGGCTCCTACAGCTTCTATCTGCAAGGCCCGACCAAAGGCAAATACCGCGATCCGGCGCAGAAGGATAAAACAAAAGATGTGACGCTTACCGTCTATTCAGCGCCCGTCTCAGTAAAAGTTTCGCCACCGCAAACGGCCGCCAAATGAACCTCGTTCCGGTCATATTGCTGATGGCGCTGCCGATTGCGGAACTGAAGCGCAACGAGCCCGTGGATTTCGAAAAAGAGCTTCTGCCTGTTTTGAAGAACAACTGCCTCGCGTGCCACAATCAGACGAAAGCCAAGGCCGGCCTGATCCTGGAGACGCCGCAAACGATCCTGCGAGGTGGAGATTCCGGGTCGGCCGTTGTACCGGGCCATCCGGCGGAGAGTTTATTATTCAAAGCGGCGGCGCACCTGGACGACTCGAAAATGCCCCCGACGGACAACAAGGTAAACGCGGTCGAGTTGAAGCCCGAGGAATTGGGATTGTTGAAGCTGTGGATCGAGCAAGGGGCAAAAGGCGAAGTTCATGCCGCCACGGCGATAGAGTGGCAGCCGCTGCCCGATGGTTTGAATCCCATCTACGCCGTTGCCATCACGGCAGACGGTCAATTTGCAGCCTGCGGGCGAGCCAATGATTTGTTTGTATATAGCATCCCGACTTCGCGATTGATAAGTCGCATCACGAATGCGCATCAGGATTTCATCCAATCCCTTGCCTTCAATCCCACTGGAGATCTGCTCGCATCGGGAAGCTATGGCGAGGTGAAACTTTGGCATCGTTCGCGCAAGGCGCCGATCGAGACCAACGGTTTGCCGGAAGGACCGATGCCGCTGTTTGCGACGCGGCCCGACAGGAAACGCCAGGCCGTCGCTTCCAATGCAGTACTGCGCCTTTCCAATCCCGACGACGGTAAAGAGATCGCTGCAATCAAAGGCGAGCGATATGCCAGCGAGCGCGCGGGGGAATTGGGGCGCACCCTGACTTTTGCCGGAAGCGAACTGGCGTATCGCAAGACCGCCATCGAAACTGCCGAGAAGCAAAAGAAAACCGACTCGGAACGCCTCACCAAAGTGACTGAAACTCTGAAGACGGCGGAGAAAACATTGCAGGAAAAGAAGCAGGGGCTCGCGTCCGCGACAGATGGCAAAAATAGCGCGGACAAAGCGCTCGCCGATTTGAACGCCGAAGTAAAAAAGATCACCGACCAATTCGCCGAAGCAGAAAAACTCTCAAAACAAGCGACTGCCGACGCAAAGTCGAGCGTAGACAAAGCTGCTCAAGCCAAACTCGCCGCGACTCAAGCATCGCAAACCAAATCTGAAGCTGAGCGCATCGCGGGCGAAGCGGCAGCCGTCGCCGCGAAGACCAAAGCTTCAATCGAATCAAAATCGGCGGTTGAGAAGCCCGCGGCTGAAAAGATGGCGGATGAAGCCGAAGGCGTCGCCGCAAAAGCCAAGGCGTTTGCGGAGAACGTTGCGTCCGACGCAGCGTCAAAACAAAAAGCTGCCGATGAAGCGCAAACGCTCGCCGAAAAAGCCATCGACGAAGTCGCGGCCAAGGCACTCGCCCTTGGACAAATCAAACCCGTCTACGAGAAAACCACCACCGAGTCGCCAGACAAAGTTAAGAAAGCGACGGAAAAGGTCACCGAAGCCGAAAAGGCGCTCACGAAGGCCGATAAAGAATTCAAGAGCGCGGAGATTGGCCGCGCAAATTCAGAGCACGAAGTGACGCTCGTAACGAGTGCCGTCAAACATGCGGAAGATTCGCTCGCCACTGCGAAGGCGGCGCAACTGGAAGCTGAAGCAGTGAAGAACAAAACCGAGAAGGATCTGGAAGCGGCGAAGAAAGCTGCGGCCGATAGCGAAAAGGCAATTAGCGCAGTCGCCTTCTCACCGGACAATGCGCTCATCGCATTTGCCGATGACTCGGGCACAGTGCATGTCCGCAGCGCCGAGACTGGCGCCGCTGTAGAGACGTTTCGGTTCGGCGGCGGCGCCTCGCCCTACCTTGCCTTCGTCAGGTCTGATGCGTTGATCGCAGGTGATAAGATTTTCAGCCTTAAGGACGAGTGGCTGCATGAGCGAACGCTGGCACCCATGGCCAACCGTGTAATGGCCCTGGATTTCAGCCCCGATGGCAAGCGTCTCGCGGCAGCCGCCGGCGAACCCACCCGCGGGGGCGAAATCACACTCTGGAACGTGGAAGACGGAAAGCTCACCCAGGCCTTTACCAATACGCATACCGATACGGTCCTGGCCGTCGATTTCTCGCCGGATGGAAAGATGCTTGCATCCGGCGCGGCCGATAAGTTTATGCGGGTGCTTGACCTCGCGTCGGGAAAGGTCATCAAAAATTTTGAAGGGCACACTCATCACGTTATGGGAGTGAGTTGGAAGCGCGATGGCCGCACGCTGGTC
>DATENS010000332.1:0-8928 GCA_035274925.1 Pyrinomonadaceae bacterium
TGCGCGCGTTTTTAGAGAAAAGGCCGCCCACCTTTACGGGGCGATGATATGGAGTGCGGCGACAAGTCGCCGCTTTGTCTGTTCCCTCTCCCTCTGGGAGAGGGAGAATGAGCCGCACTCCACATAGTTATGAAACTCGCAAACCGGCTCGCATTTATTACCGGCGGCGGCCGCGGTATCGGCCGCGCGATCGCCATCGCTTTCGCCCGCGAAGGCGCCGGCGTCGGTGTTGCGGCGCGAACACTCGAGCAGGTTGAAAGCGTAGCCAAAGAAATTGTCGCCGACTTTGGGGTCAACGCCCTTCCCCTCAGTTGTGACGTGCGACAAAGCGAGTGGGTAAACGAAGCCTTTGAAAAATTTCGCGCCCACTTTGGCCGCGGGCCTGACATCGTGGTGAACAATGCCGGCATTGCTCAGTCCGAACTTTTCGTCAAAAGCGACGAGCCCATGTGGGAACGCCATCTCAACACAAATCTTGGCGGAACGTTTCGTTGTACTCACGCGGCGCTGCCGGAAATGCTCGAGCGCGGCTGGGGTCGAGTAATTAACATTGCCTCCATCGCCGGAAAGACGGGCGCGCCTTACGTCTCCGCTTACTCGGCTTCGAAGCATGGTGTTTTGGGACTGACGAGATCGGTGGCGCTGGAAGTTGCTGCGCTGGGAGTCACGGTCAACGCGATCTGCCCGGGCTATGTCGATACTGAAATGACTTCACACGGGGTTGAGAACATCGTGGCCAGAACCGGCAAGTCGTCCGCAGACGCCGTTGAGATGTTGAAGCGGATGAGCCCGCAGAATCGCATGGTCACGGCAGAAGAAGTTGCCGCCCTCGCTGTGTTGCTGGCTTCGGAAGACGGCCGCGGCATCAATGGCCAGGCGATAAATGTTGATGGAGGCACGGTGCTGTTCTGAAGTGTCAGTTGTTAGTAGTCAGTTGTCAGTTGTACTCATTGCCACTGACAACTTACTACTGACCGCTGACGAGCATGATCGAAAACTTAAACAACCTCGAACGCACGCACTCGTGCGGAGCGCTGCGCAGGGAACACGTTGGCGAAAGCGTGATTCTGATGGGCTGGTGTGGCCGTCGCCGTGACTTTGGCCCGCTAACATTTATCGACTTGCGAGACCGCGACGGTATCACGCAAGTGGTGGTAAATCAGGAAAACGCCGCCAAGGCGCACGCTAAAGCGAAAGAAGTTCGTGGCGAATACGTGCTGGTCGCGATTGGCGAGGTTGTGTTGCGTGATGAAACCGCGCGCAATCCGAAACTTACGACCGGCGATGTCGAAGTCCAGGCAACTCAGATCATCATTCTCAATGACGCGCGGCCATTGCCATTCCAGCTCGACGCCTCGGAAGCTGTTTTGGCCAGTGAAGATCTTCGTTTGAAGTATCGCTACCTCGATCTCCGCCGCCCGCAACTGCAATCGAACCTGCGGCTACGTCACCGGCTGATTCTGGAAATCAACCGTTACATGGACGAGCACGGCTTCACGCAAATCGAAACGCCTAATCTGATCAAGTCAACTCCGGAAGGCGCGCGTGATTACATTGTGCCCTCGCGCGTCCAACCCGGAAAGTTTTTCGCCTTGCCGCAAAGCCCGCAGATCTTCAAACAGATTTGTATGATTGCCGGCCTGGATAAGTACTACCAGATCGCGCGCTGTTTCCGTGACGAAGATCTGCGCGCAGATCGCCAGCCGGAATTTTCGCAGCTCGATGTCGAGATGAGCTTCGCCACTCCGGATCAGGTTTACAGCCTGGTGGAAGGTTTGTTTGCGCGCATCTTTAAGTTAATCGATGTCGAGTTAAAGACTCCTTTTCCGCGCTTCACTTTTGCCGAAGTCATGGGGCGCTTTGGTTCAGACAAACCGGATCTGCGCATTGAAGGCATGGAGTTGCAGGACCTTTCGAGCGCGCTGGCAGAGACGACGTTCGCGCCGTATGCATCGGCGCTCAGCAGCGGCGGCGTGATCAAAGGCATCGTCGTGGCCGGAGGCGCCGCGCTGTCGCGCAAGTCTCTCGACGAATTGCAGGAGTTCGCCAAACGTTACGGCGCGGGCGCGCTCGCCTGGATCAAGCTCGGCGACGAGCTCTCATCTTCTCTCTTGAAGGCGCTTGGCAACGATAAAGTTATCGACCTTGCAGGAGTTGCCGGCGCTCAAAAAGGCGATGCAGTTCTCATCGTCGCAGGGAAACCTGACGTGGTGTCGGCCAGCCTCGGCGCGCTACGCAACGAAATTGCTAAGCGCGAGAACCTGATTCCTGAGAACGTTTTCATGCCGTTATGGGTAACAGAATTTCCCATGTTCGAGTTTCATGAAGATGACGGGCGCTACTATTCGATGCATCACCCATTCACGTCGCCGCTGGACGAGGACGTCGCGCTGCTTGAACGTGCAGTGAATGGCGAGCCGAAATTGTTTGGTGAGTTGCGGGCAAAAGCCTACGACACAGTCATCAACGGCGTTGAAGTGGCGGGAGGCTCGATCAGAATTCACCGTCGCGATGTGCAATCACTGGTTTTCAAAGCGCTCGGCATGTCGGAAGAGACTGCACGCGCGCGTTTTGGATTTTTCCTCGACGCGCTCGCGTACGGCACGCCGCCGCATGGTGGTATCGCTTCGGGAATCGAGCGCACTTTGATGGTGCTTGTGCCCACGGAAAACATTCGCGACGTGATGGCCTTTCCTAAAACCGCTTCAGCCCAGGATTTGATGATCGACGCGCCGGGCGAAGTCGATCAAAAACAGTTGGAAGAACTGCGGTTGAAAATTGTTAAGGACTAATTGATGCGGCAGATTCGATTCGTTCTCCAACCGTGATCTTTCAGCTGCACGACAATCATCTTCGCGAAATCATCGCGCATGCGCGTGAGGCCGCTCCCCACGAATGCTGCGGCCTGATTGGCGGCACTGCCGATGGCAGAACTCAAACAATCTATCGCGCCAGGAATATTGCGGTAGATCCGCTCGTCAGTTACGAAGCCGCGCCCGAAGACCTTTTCGCTGCCCAACGAGAAATTCGCGAGCGTGGTGAACAACTTCTGGCGATTTACCACTCGCATCCTCGCGCAAGTGATCCACAGCCCTCGCCCACTGACGTACGGCTTGCCTACTACCCATCCGCGGTTTACCTTATCGTTGGCCTTGGTGCACCAGAACCTTGCGTGCACGCGTTTCGTATTTCCGATCGCGAGGGTCGTTGGGAACGCGTGGAATACCAGTTGCTCGACGACGATTAATGCTCGCGGCTAATGCTGCTTTCGTAAGGAATCGCATGGAAGCAAAGCGCAGCAAGTACGATACAAACCCGCTCGACAAAGAAGTCTCGGATCGTGCGACCGAATCATTCGAATCGGGAGCAGAGACTCGATCGATTGGCGAGGGCGTCACCCGAGACGTGAGCCGTTCTCAGAGCGAGGCGGCGCGTATCGATCCGGAGAGCGAGGCGCCGACGAGGCGGATCGATCCCGCTTTCGCCGACTCGTATCCCTCAGTTTTCGTTAAGCCGCCCCGGCAAGCAGCAACGACCTACGAAGCGCCCCGTGCGGCGCCGCCGGCGCATATCTACCAGCCTCCTCCTGGTCCTCCGCCCGGGGTATATCAGCCTCCGCCTGTCCCCGTCACGTCACAGGACCATCCGGTAGCCGGACTCGGAATTGCGCAAAAGTGGGCGAACCTCTTGCCATACATACCGGGGCATATTGGCGCGGTCGCGGCGGTGGTCGAACTTCTCCTCGTGCCGCGCGTCGAAACTCGTGCGCGTTTTCATGCCGCCCAGGGCTTGGCTCTGCAAATCGGCATTCTGATCGTGTCGATTGCGTTGGGAATGCTCACCGCGATTACTGACAATTCGATCGGATCGGGAGTCTTTCGGGCGGCTTCGACGATCTATCTGATTATTTCGATGATTCGAGCCTTCCAGGGAAAAGCCCATCACATAGCGCCGCTGGACGACGCCACCCGCTGGCTGGATGAAAAAATCAAGCCGCGCAAGTGATGCTGGCTGAACGAAATCGGCGTGGCATGAACGAAATCGAAGCACCGCCGGGCATTCTTCTGGTTACCACCCAAACTGGTTTTTGGCGGCTTTATCACTGAAATTTAGACTAAATAGGCCGAATCCCGGCCCGCAAGGAATTCGTTAAGAATCGGCATCCCGGTCGCATTGGTTCGAATTTCCTTGGCATCAGACTTGATAGTGAGTAAGCGCAGGTATCAGCGCCCCTGAGGATAAATGACTGGATTTGGCGCAGAAAAAACCGCCTGCAATTTCCGAGGAGGAGTTCCGAAAAATGAATACATTGAGAAGTCGCGTTGCAGCCAGATGTGCAGCCTTGGTGATGTCTGTGGCCATCGTCGCACTGCCAATTGCGACTTTAGCGCAAACTCAAATCAAGTATCACAGCAACAAGTACTCGTTACAAGATGATGTGAAGTTGGGCCGGCAAGCAGCGCAGCAAGCTGAGCAGCAGTTTCCTTTGCTGCGCGATTCACAGGTTTCGAGTTACGTGGAGTCCGTCGGGCAGCGCCTGGTGACTTCCATTCCGGCCGAATTCCAACATCCGGAATTCCGCTATTACTTCCGCGTGATCAATGCGCGCGATATTAATGCGTTCGCATTGCCGGGCGGTCCCATGTATGTGAACCGCGGCATGATTCAACAGGCGCGCACCGAAGGCGAGATGGCCGGCGTAATGGCGCATGAGATCAGTCACGTGGCGCTGCGTCACGGCACTGCTCAGGCCACTAAAGCGCAGAAGTATTCACTGGGTGCGGGCATCGCCGGAATACTCGGCACCATTTTAGCCGGCCCCACGGTCGGTCAGGCCGCGCAAGTTCCTTTTGTAGTCTCGTTTTTAAGATACAGCCGTGAATACGAGACCGAAGCCGACATTCTCGGCGCACGCATAATGGCGAACGCCGGATATGACCCGCGCGATCTGGCGAACATGTTTCGCACGATTGAGCGTCAGGGCGGTGGCGGTGGCGGCTGGTTCAGCGATCACCCGAGCCCTAAGGATCGTTACGCGCGCATTAATCAGGAAGCGCAATACCTGCGGGTCAACAACTACCCGCGCGATAACCGCGAGTTCCTCGCCATCAACGAGCGTTTACGCGGTTACGGGCAGGCTCCGTCGATGGCCGAGATTCAACGAAGCGGTCAGCGCTATCCAAGCCAGGGCGATGGTTATCCTACCGGCGACCGCGCTGACTATCCGTCGGCGCCACGTGGCCGGGTTGAGAATCCCTCGTCGCGTTACCGCAGCTATTCAGTGGCCAACGTCCTGCGTGTAAGCGTTCCCGAGAACTGGCGTGAAATTTCGGAAGGGTCTTCGGTGTGGTTTGCTCCTAATGGGGCGTATGGATCGACCAACGGTCAGGCCGTCTACACCCATGGCGTTAACTTTGGCGTAGCGCAAACGAACAGCGCGAATCTGCAGCAGGCGACGAATGAATTCATCAACAGCCTGCAGCAGGGCAACGGCAATTTGCGGGCGCGCAGCGGCTATCAAAGGACTTACATCGATGGCCGGAATGCGTTGACGATCACGCTCAACAACACCAATGAAGCGACCGGGCGTCCGGAAATCGTCAATGTGATCACGACCCAGTTGCGCAACGGCGAGCTGCTCTACATGATCGCGGTCAGTCCGGATAACGAGTATTACAATTATCAGACTGTTTTCCAGAACATTCTGCGGTCATTGCAGGTGAGCGCCTGATAGCGACCGGCCAGAAACAGCCAAGTCGCTAAAGCGCCAACGAGCAAATCGTTGCACACTGACCTTGCTGCTAATCCAGGGTTGTCGCCTCGGTGACCCTGGATAGCGGCTAATTCATTTCCCAACCGCGATCCGGTAATTCAATTCCTTTACGCTGCCACTTGAACGAAATTGGTTCTCGGTAGCATCTAACACAGCCCTGAACATAGCCTGCCTGTCCGCCAGCTTGGAAAGTATTTTGCCTCCGGCACCTTTATTTGTCTCCGGGATGGTCCGATCCGGCTGATTCGCGGCCGGCAACGCTTGCTGAGGCCCTGGAAAGTTTTCGTCGCGTAACCTAACGAAGTCGTTAAGGAGGTAGAAATGAACATATTCGGGTTTGGAGGCGCGATCAAGGGAATCGTCTTAAGTCTTTTGGTGGCCGTCGCGATCGCGTCGGTGACTATTGCTCAAACACCAATCAAGCTTCACAGCAATAAATACTCGACGGCCGATGACGTCAAATTGGGTCGCGAGGCCGCCGCCGAAGCGGAAAAGAAAATGCAATTGCTAGGTGATCCGGAACTTGCGGCCTACATCGAGCGGGTGGGCCAGCGCCTGGCGGCTGCGGTTCCGCAGGAGTTTCAGCATCCCGAGTTCAATTACTATTTCAAAGTGGTCAATGCCAAGGAAATCAACGCCTTCGCCCTGCCCGGAGGACCCATGTACGTTAACAGCGGAATGATCGCGGCATCGAAAACCGAGGGTGAAATGGCCGGCGTCATGGCCCACGAGATCAGTCATGTTGCACTGCGTCATGGAACCGCCAACGTGACCAAGGCCCAAAAGTACTCCGTGCTCTCCAACGTTCTGGGGATGGGTGGCGCGATAGTCGGAGGGCCACTTGGCACTGCGGCAAAAATGGGGGCTCAGGGTGTCGGTGTCTACTTACTAAAGTTTAGTCGCGAATACGAGACTGAAGCCGACTTGCTCGGCGCGCGCATCCTGGCTGGCGCCGGGTACGATCCACGTGACCTGGCCAACATGTTCCGCACAATTGAATCGCAGGGCGGGGGTGGCGGCGGCTTTTTCAGCGATCACCCTAGTGCAAAAGACAGATACGCGAAGATCAATCAGGAAGCGCAACTCCTGAAAGTCAACACCGCGGCGGCCCCTGACAGCCGAGATTTCATTGCCGTCCAGCAACGACTCTCTGGAAAGCCCGCAGGGCAGACGCTGGTCAGCAAACAAGGATCTCCGAATCAAGGGTCGTCAGAACTGAGCACGGGCAAACAAACGGATTCTTCTAAAATTACGAGCCGTGTTGAACCTCCATCCTCGCGTTACCAGTCCTTCAACAAAAGGAGCTTCACTGTGAACATTCCTGAGAACTGGCGTGAAATTGACGAGCAGAACGGCGCCTGGTTTGCACCGAGTGGCGCCTACGGATCGGTTAATGGCCAGACTGTCTTTACCCATGGCGTGAATCTGGGCTTGGTGAAATCTCGCGCGGCCGATGCGCAACAGGCGACTGACGAGTTTATTAAGGGACTGACGCAGGGCAGCAATCTGCGCGCCCGCGGTGGATACCAGCGTCTGGATGTCGATGGTCGCCCGGGTCGCATAATCACCTTCGACAATGTCAATGAAGCTACCGGCAAGCCCGAACTGGTAAATATCGTAACGACGCAGCTAAGGAATGGCGATTTGTTCTACCTGATTGCCGTTAGTCCTACGGACGAGTTCGGGAATTATCAGAACACATTCTCGGCGATTCTGCGTTCCGTGCGGCTGGATGATGCCACCGCTCCTTGACACTGCTCCTGGCCGTCCTTATAGTCCTATTTCAGCGCTCGCGAGGACTCGCGGGCGCTATTGTTGAGAATTAACGGAGATTTGAATGCCTAATCATAAGTCAGCAGAAAAGCGGGTGCGGCAAACAGAGCGTCGCCGCGTCATTAACCGCGGCAATCGCGCGCGTCTGCGCACGGCGATTAAAGAACTTCGCGGGTCATTGGATAAAGGCGGCGACAAGGGTGCAGCCGAGCTTTTACCGAAGACGATCTCAGAAATTGACAAGGCCGTGCAGAAGGGCGTGCTTCATCGCAACGCCGCCGCGCGTCACAAATCGCGACTGACTGCTCGCGTCACTCAAGCGGGCAAGTAAGAAATACCAAAGGCGTTGCCAGATGAGGCGGATCGTTAACACGGTCCGCCTCATTTATTTTTTGGTCTGCCATGTCCCGGGGGAAATGCAATGAGTATCGAGCACTTTAAATCTGACGACGAAATCCGCGCGCTCGTGGAGTCATTCGAAGCCTGCAGCTTTCATCCATCTGAATTCCGGCACTACCAGCACTTGGCGGTCGCGCTCTGGTACGTCCGCAATCTGACCGCCGAAGACGCGTTGACGCGCATGACCTGCGGCATCCGGCGATTGGCTGAAACGTACGGCAAGACCGGATACCACGAAACTATTACCGTGTTCTGGTTGCGGATCGTGTCAGAGTTCTCTTCTAAGGCCGATGACAAATCGACGCTTGGTTCACTCGCAAACGAACTGATCGAACGCTGCCACGATAAGGACCTGATTTTCGATTACTACTCCCGGGGACTGCTGGAGTCGCCGCGGGCGAAAGCTGAGTGGGTTGAGCCTGATTTGAAGAAGCTGTGAGAAAAGCCAATCCGCAGATTACGCAGATAAGAATTCGAATCAGCTACGAGGGGTGGACGCTATTAGATCTTAGCTAGATCTAAGCAAGGGGGTTCAAAAGCTTTTCTCATCCGATTAATCTTATCTGTGTAATCTGAGTAATCTGTGGGTTGTCTTAATTCATCAACTCGCAAACGAGCATTTCAACCTGCATTCGCGGAGTGGCTTTGGAGGTCTTAAGCCCAAGGTCGGCTTCGGCAATTCGCGCAATCTGTCGCGTCAGCTTGCGCCCGTCAATCGAATCCAGCATCGTCAGGAAGCTGCTTTGCTTGAAAGGCGGCATCGGGACCTGACGAAACATTTCGCGCGGCGCCATACCCTGCGACAAGAGCGCTTGCGCCAGGGCAATGCGCCGGTAGGTGCTGGCGATCAGTCCGATCAGCATCACAGGTTGCGCGCCGTCATCCAATAAATGTTTCAAGGTCGCCATTGCGCGCGCGCGGTTGCGCCCGATCATCTGATCGGTCAACTCCCAATTCATCAGCTCGCGCGAGCGCCCCACCAG
>DATENS010000333.1:0-2875 GCA_035274925.1 Pyrinomonadaceae bacterium
TTTCGTGCGACTCGTTATGAAAGTCGTCAGAAGTATATTCAGTCCAGCCATCGTCATTGTCCCGGTCGTACCACGACGTCGGCTCGAGAACCGTGTAAGGAATTTCACCGACGCCGGTAAACTCGTTCAGGCTGTTCTGAAATGTCTTCTTGCTTCTGGCAATTAGCGCCATGGACGGATCTGTACCCTGGGCCGCGAGCGTCGCGATCGCGTCCTCGATCTCTTCTTTGTATCCCAGCGCGGTCCAGTCATCCATCGCTTCATCTACATCGTCCTGGTAATCAGTTCCGGTGGTGGGCCAGGCTTCCAACGTGTCAGGGGTGGCCGCCGCCTTGGCGTACGCGCGGTGCCACTCTTTCACTTTATCTTTGTACTTTTCCTCATATTGCTGATACGCGTTGTAATGAGGTGTGGGGTTGCCGTCCTTGTCCTGAAGTTTAGCCCGCGCCGCATCGAGCGCCGCCTGCAAATCAGCTGAGGGTTGGTTGGTCGTGGGAATTCCATTCGCCCCGTTAATGATCGCGAACCACGAGTCGCTCACCTTGCTCGACCCCGGCATCACCGAATACGCGCTGTTGAGTACGAGCTTATCGTCCGTCAGCATGAAGGCGTTCAGGTAGGCCAACTGTGAATTGCCGACGGCGCCTTTCAACTTATCCGGATCGATTTTTGAGCTACCCGTCTTCGGTGCTTGGGTCTTCGGATCCACCGGTTCGGTGTCCTTGATGTCCTTCTGCACATTTGAGCTCATAGGCGACCAGGGATTATCGAAATCGCTTTTGTGAATCGGAAGACCCACGCTGCGGTAAGACACAAAGTATCCTTCCTGCATTTTGTTTGTTTGTGGATCAAGACCCACTGCTTTCAGTTCCAGATCCTTGAGAATCTTAAAGACGTCTTGTGCCATTTTGCTCTCCTTGTGATGGGCCGGACGGTTGATGAGAGAGAAAGCATGTCGCCCTGCCGGCAGTGGGCGCCACTACTTCTAAACAAAGTTCAGGGACGTCGTGTTGTATCCGATCAACTCGACAGCAGCCGCATGCGAGGTACGAGAGCTGGGAATTTTAGCGGGAACGCCGCGGAGCATACGCCGCCGCTAGCATTCTGTCAACACAAAGATTTCGTGAGTTTTGAGGAGCCTAGCAAAAGGAGTTTCAACAAAACATGGAGCCCGCACGAACTCCTGATTGGGTGGAATTCGTGCGGGCGATTGGGGCCGGAGATCTCGGGAAGAGACTATTTCTCGACGATGTCTTTCTTCTGGGCCACCACGAAAGCCAGCAGCTCGTCCTTCTCAGCCTGGGGCACTTTGTACTTATCGAGCGCGGCCACCAGGTGTTTGGCGGCTACGTCCCAATCGGCTTCGGTAATTCCCAAGCCGCCGTGGGTGGTCTTCATATCGCGGCCCATGTAAACGCATGGCCCGCCCGCCGCCACGCAAAATTGATCCAGGATGTGCTGGCGCAACTTTTTCTTCGAGTCGTTGCTGAAGCCGGTAAAGAATTTCTCGAAGCGTTTGTCAGTGGCCAGCCGCATGATGAAATCGTCCACCACGGCGGCAATCGCGTCGTATCCGCCCAGCCGCGCGTAAAGCGTTTTCTTGTCCTGGGCGCTGTTGCCGGCAGCCATCGACGCGTGGGTTGATGGCTGGGATGTCTGCGCGATCCCGACGGACGCGAACGCCGCCAGCAAACACAAAGTAAGCACAATTCTTTTAGTCATCATTTTCACCTCGCTGTTTGAAACTGAGATTGCCGGAAGTTTTCCCTCTTAATGGAAAAAGGCGGCGCAGCCTTTCGACTATGCCGCCTTGATAGTTTTCAACTGCTGGAACGGGTTAGTTCGGAAGCAAGACGGCATTGACCACGTGAATCACGCCGTTGGATTGATAAACATCCGCAGTCGTCACAGTGGAAGTGCCACCCTTCCGGTCTCGGAGGACGATGTTAGCACCATCCATCATTGCCGTCAGAGAGCCGCCGCTTACGGTCTTGAGCCAGGCTTTCCCTTTGCCTTTTTTGATCAGCTTGGCCAAAGCCTTCGAGTCGTAGGTTCCGGACACGACATGATAAGTCAGAACCTTAGTCAGCGTCGCCTTATTTTCCGGCTTGAGCAGCGTCTCAACCGTGCCTGCGGGAAGCTGATCGAAAGCCGAGTTGGTTGGCGCAAAGACCGTGAACGGACCCGGGCCGTTGAGCGTATCCACGAGACCAGCTGCTTTCACGGCCGCTACCAGAGTTGTATGGTCCGCGGAATTCACCGCGTTAGCCACAATGGTTTTAGTCGGATACATCGCCGCGCCGCCCACCATTGGGTTCTCTTTCATCATCGCGTTCTCTTTCATCATCTGCGCGGAAGCATTTGAACCCGCCAGCGCGATCCCCGCGATTACAAACAGAATGGCGTAAAGCCTTTTCATTTTTTCCTCTCCTCTTTCTGCGATTTCGAACTTCTGGAGGAGATACGGGAGGTGTGGAGGAATCGGATTTAACTGAGTGAAGAAAATTCTTTGCGGGCTTTGCGACTTTGCGTCTTCGCGTCTTTGCGTGAGGCTCTGTTCTATCTGAAACGGTCCTTCAAATAGAAAGAGGAATTTTTCTCGCCCAGGCGCAAAGACGCAAAGTTCGGCTTTCCGAACACCAACCAAAGCGCCGTCGTCGCTTCGCTCTGCCAGCGCACTCCAAAACTAGGAAGCGCTGCTTAGATAAATCGCGCCGGTAGGAGCGGCTGATCCGCCTTTGGGCTCGAGGGTGACGGCAATCGTGGCGCTTTCTCGCGCCTCTGCCGGCAGGTGATCCATCATCATTGCGTGTCCGGCAGCGTCGACGGTGAAAGTCTTGCCGGGCATCGGTGAATGGCCCTTGGGAATGAACCA
>DATENS010000334.1:0-8463 GCA_035274925.1 Pyrinomonadaceae bacterium
GGTCCGTCTTTCCGCCCTTATGTCTTTTCGGGCCGAAAATCGTGAACATCTGGTTGCCTTCCATGCGCGGCCGCATCTCAACTTCGCTGATGTCCGCCAGATCGTGTTCGAGCTTCTCGAGGATGCGCGCGCCCAACTCGCGATGGGTCATCTCACGACCGCGAAACCAGATAGTGGCTTTCACCTTGTCGCCTCCCTGCAGCCACTCGCGCGCGTGTTTCATGCGATAGCTGTAGTCGTGCTCGTCGGTGCCGGGACGAAACTTAACTTCCTTAACGGTGATGATTACCTGTTTCTTCTTCGCCTCGTTCGCTTTCTTTTTGGCGAGATACTGAAACTTGCCGTAATCAATGATTTTGCAAACCGGCGGCTCGGCATTCGGAGCGACCTCAACCAGGTCCATGCCTCGTTCGCGCGCGGTGCGAATTGCGTCGCGCGTGTCCATGACCCCGAACTCTTCCCCGTCTTCCGTAACCACGCGCACCTGCGGTACGCGGATTCTCTCGTTAATTCGAGTTACCGGCGCGCGGCGAAAATCGGGACGGCCGCGGCCTCGAAAACCTGTAGCTATTGCTGCACCTCCTCAGTTAAGTGTTTCGAGTTCCAAGATTTCAAGTTTCAAGTTCTGACTACGAACTTTAGACTTGAAACTTGAAACCTGAAACTATTCGTTTTTCAGCGCTCGCGTCTTCACCAAACGCTGCGCCATGTTTTTGAACTCATCCAGCGGCATCGCGCCGATGTCGCCTTTAGTGCGCTCGCGCACGGCAACCTTGCCCTCTTCCATCTCGCGGTCACCCAGCACCAGCATGAACGGGACCTTCTGTAATTGCGCGTCGCGAATCTTCGCGCCAATCTTGTCGTTGCGAACGTTAACCTCGACCCGCAAACCGGCAGATCGCAGTTCTGCGGCCACCTGGCCGGCGTATTCATTGATGCGATCGGTAATCGGCAGCACGGCAATGTGCACTGGCGCCAGCCACATCGGAAATGCGCCGGCGTAATGCTCGATCAGGACGCCGAAGAAGCGTTCAATCGATCCGAACAGCGCGCGATGCACCATCACCGGCTGGTGCGGCTTATTGTCCTCGCCGATATATTCCAGCTCAAAACGCTCGGGCAGATTGAAATCGCGCTGCACCGTACCCAATTGCCACAACCGGCCAATCGCATCTTCAATCTTGAAATCTATTTTCGGGCCATAAAACGCCGCCTCACCTTCGATGCGCTCGTATTCAATGCCGCGCGCATCCAGTCCGGCGGCCATCTCGGCTTCCGCTTTTGACCACGCCTCATCCGAACCCAGATAAAGCTTGCTGGTGTCGCTTCCCTTCACCGAAAGCTCGAACTTGATCTTGTCAAAGCCGAACGTCTTGAGAACCTGATAAGCAAAATCGACACAATCGAAGATTTCGTCCTGAACCTGCTCAGGCGTGCAAAACAGATGCGCGTCGTCAACACTGAATCCGCGCACGCGCATCAATCCGTGCAGCGTTCCGGACAATTCGGCGCGATACACCGTGCCCATTTCGGAATAGCGTTGCGGCAAATCGCGGTAAGATCGTTGTTGCGATTTGTAGATGCCGATGTGAAACGGACAATTCATCGGCTTGAGCCGGAACTCAGTTTCTTCCAGCGTCGTCGGCGCAAACATCGAATCGCCATAGTTCTGTTCATGCCCGCTGGTTTGCCAGAGTTCGCGCTTGGCGATATGCGGAGTGTAAACAAAACTGTAGTTGCGCCCGGCCAACTCTTCGCGCAGATAGTCTTCCATCTGCTGGCGCACAATGCCGCCCTTGGGATGCCAGAACACCAGCCCCTGCCCGTATTGCTCCTGAATCGAAAACAGATCTAATTCGCGTCCCAACCGGCGATGATCGCGCTTCTCGGCCTCTTCGCGCTGCTTGAGCCACGCATCCAGTTCTTCCTGAGCAAAAAATGCCGTTCCATAGATGCGCTGCATCTGGGGCCGCTCCGCGTCGCCTTTCCAGTAGGCGCCCGCCAGAGACAGCAATTTGAAAGCACGCAAGCGATTGGTGTTCGGCACGTGTGGGCCCAAACAAAAATCGATGAACGCCGAGCCGTCGATGTAATAGACGCTGACCGTCTCTCCTGCTTTCTCGTCAATCAATTCGCACTTCAAGGGCTCGTCGCGTTCCTGGAAAAGCCTTAGCGCCTCAGCCTTCGGAATCTCGTCACGCCGGTAAGGCATGTTCCGCTTGGCGATGTCGCGCATCTTCTTTTCAATGATCGGCAGGTCTGCTTCCGTCAAAGCTCGCGGCGCAATCACATCGTAGAAAAAGCCGTAGCGCGGATCCTCGAGCAGCGCCGGGCCAATTCCCAACTTGGTTCCGGGAAAGAGATCGAGTACGGCGGCCGCCAGCAAATGCGCGGTCGAATGACGCAGCACGTCGAGACCTTCCAGCGTCTGTGGCAGCACCGGTTCAATCTTGATCGCATCGCCGTTCGCCTGGTCGATGGTATGGGCGAGATCAACTTCGCGGCCATTAACACGCGCGGCCAGGGCCTGCTTCGCCACGTCGCGATCGAGCTTTTTCAAAGCCTCGGCGACGGTGATCGAAGCCGGTACCTGCATCGCAGGGCCGTCTTTAAGTTGTACGTTGATCTCACTCATAAGTCTTCGCTCCGTTAGGAGCGAGATGTCTATAGCAACGAATCGTTCTAATAACCTCCAAGCTCCTTTAGGAGCGTCACCGCCTGTTCATTTCGCTCCTAAAGGAGCTCAGGCCTTTCTCCAACCGTTGCGACTATAAACATTTGGCTCCTACGGAGCCGGGGCGCGTCCGCACCAACACATCAAACCACCACAGCCGTAAGACCTCCGGCCCGGGAGCCCCTATTCACGATTTACGATTCACTATTTACTAACTTCAATTGATCGGATTCGATAGGAGCGCCTTCGCCGCAGACCCGTCGGGCGGGTCTTCGTAAATCAAAATGTGAACCGTGTAGCAGTTCGCGTCATGACGAAGGTCTTCCGGAGCTTCCTATCAAAAATTCGAACCAGATAGGCTGTTTGCCCATCTGTCGCAATAATTACGAGCCTGAATAATAACAAAGCCCTTTAAAGCTAGGCAAGGCGACAACCGCAACGCGGTTGAGGCGCGGAGCCCAGGGTTGCCGCTTCGGCTACCCTGGGATTGGATCAATGAGTTTTTTACGCAACCCTGACAGGGTTGCGACCGTGGGGCTCATAGGCAAACGTTTTCCCAAACTTCTGCCGCCTGCGTTAGTATATCCGGCCATCGATATGAAACGTTCAGTCAGGGAGTCGACAATGATTAAGGTCCGACTTGTCATCATAGCTCTTACCATTTGCGGCACTGTTCTCAGTTCTCACCTTCAATCTTCAGCCCAAAGGCGCAATACCAACACGTCCTCAGCCCCAGCGGGTGCCGATCCAGGTCCGAGCGAGATGCGCCCGATCATCGAATACTACGTCGCCGATCGCGGCAGCTTGTCACGTTCCTACCCGGTCGCGAGCTCGGCCGCGCGTCGCGAACGCTTTCGGAAATTCTATTCTGACGCCCTCGAAAGAATTCAAAAGCTCGATTTCGACACGATGAGCCAGGACGGTAAAGTCGATTACATCCTGTTTCGCAATCATCTGGAGCACGAACTTCGCCAACTCGACATCGAGGCAAAACAAATCGAGGAGATCCGGCCACTGCTTCCCTTCGCGGAAACGATCGTCGATCTCGAAGAAACGCGCCGGCGCATGGAGCCTATCGACTCGGCTAAAGCCGCAACCACCCTGACTAATCTGAAGAAGCAGGTCGACGACACCAGAAAATCCGTGGAGGCAACTTTGAAAGCCGCGGATTCCGGAGATGGCGTCAAGATCAAGAAGACCAACGGCTTTCGCGCGGTGGGCGCAACTAACAGCCTGCGAAATTATCTGCGCAATTGGTACACGTTCTACAACGGCTATGACCCGGTCTTTACATGGTGGAACGAAGAACCCTACAAGGCGCTGGACCAGGCACTGACTGCTTACTCGGCTTTTCTCAGTGAACGCTTAGTGGGCCTGCGAAGTGAAGGAGCTGCCGCAACTGCCGCGCGCCCGCCGGGTGCAGGCCCCGCTCCACGGGTCACGCCGCGGGCCGGCGACACGAGCGACATTGTCGGCGATCCAATTGGACGCGAAGCCCTCATCAGCGAATTACAGTCTGAGATGATTCCTTACACCCCGGAAGAATTGATCGAATTCGCCAACATGGAATTTGCCTGGTGCGAAAACGAAATGAAGAAAGCATCGCGAGAGCTCGGTTATGGCGACGATTGGAAGAAAGCCCTCGAGCACGTGAAGACTTTGTACGTCGAGCCGGGCAAGCAGCCCGAGATGATTCGCGAACTCGCGGTCGAAGCAATCAAGTTCGTCGACGACCGCGACCTGATGACCGTGCCTCAACTTGCGCGTGACACCTGGCGCATGGAAATGATGACTCCCGAGCGACAACTGGTAAGTCCTTTCTTTCTCGGCGGCGAAGTGATTCTGGTCTCGTTTCCCACCAACACGATGTCGCATGAGCAAAAGATGATGAGCATGCGCGGCAACAACCGGCACTTCGCGCGCTCAACTGTCTTTCACGAATTGATCCCCGGGCACCACCTCCAGGGTTTCATGAACGCTCGTTACAAACCATATCGAAGTTTGTTCGGGACGCCTTTCTGGACTGAAGGCGGCGCGCTTTACTGGGAACTCCTGTTTTGGGATTTGGGTTTTCCCAAAACGCCTGAGAACCGCATCGGCATGCTTTTCTGGCACATGCACCGTTGCGCGCGCATTATTTTTTCGCTCAGCTTTCATCTGGAAAAGATGACGCCACAACAGTGCATCGACTTTCTGGTAGATCGCGTCGGGCACGAGCGCGATAACGCCACCGCCGAGGTGCGCCGATCGTTCGACGGCAGTTACGGACCCCTGTATCAAATCGCCTATTTGATTGGTGGCCGTCAGTTCTATGCGCTGCATAAGGAGCTGGTCAATTCGGGAAAGATGAAGAACCGCGAGTTTCACGACTGGATTTACACAGAGAACCGCATGCCGGTCGAGATGGTGCGCGCGCTGCTTACGAAACAAAAGCTGACCCGTGATTTCAAGACGAGCTGGAGATTTTTGCCGGCACGAATTGGAGGGTGAGAGCCAATCAAACAGAAACATTGGCTAACAAGCCGGTATTATGAGGCACGCATAAAGCTGATGTGGGCGTGATTATCTCTCATGAAACATAATTGTTAGCTGGATTGATTGAACTGAATGTCTCGACCAATGCGCACGATTTTTCGTTTCGTCTCAGGCTTCGTGATTGGGTTGGTCCTTTTCATGTGGGCGCTCTTGCTTAACGGGGCCGGCGAGGGCGCGATGACGCCCCTCGTATCTGCTGCTCCTGAGTTACTGCCACTTCTTGCTGTCTTCGAAAAATCAGGGGTATGGGCTTTCTGGTTAATCGTATTCGGCGCTGGGCTTCTATGGGCCGGGTACTTCGGATTGCTTCCGGCAATCAACTCTTTCGTCAGTCGCATGGTTGTGTTCATGGTCATCGCCATTCTTCATTTCGGTGGCGGCGTTTTGGCACTTTCACGGGACCGCGGTTTCGACGCGGAGTTCCAACGGTATCCGGTTCTTACGGTTGGTTATTTCGTGTTCTTTTGGATTGTCGTGTTGTCACTGGGCGCTCTTACATGGGCTGGCTCGAAACGTCGCGTGGTTGCGGCGGGGTCTTGACGGCGCAATCAACGCAATAACCCGTTGGACCGGAGCGGCGTGAGCGTCAGAAGGGGCCCGGTCGCTACCGCTCCCGGTTCTGACTTCCCATGACAAAGGAAGAATACGAGTCACAGGTCCAATTGCTTGTCGGCCGGCGCATCGCTGAAGTTCGGTACCACGAGCTCGCGTATGTGGGTGAGAGTGGTGCATCAGCAACTGAACTTGCGTGGAACAGGAATCCGGCGTTCGACTCGCTTGATTATGGCCTCGACCTCGAATTTGAAGGCGGCTCGATGTGCCATGTCACCTGGGGAGCCGAGTTTGAACCTTACGGCCTCAGTCTCCGGCGGACTCCGCCGCAATACGACGGGACGATCCGACTGTGCACCGTGACGCATGAGAGCCGTTGGCAGACTTTGATAGACCAGCCGATCGCAGCCGCGGATATATACTGGGGTTGGATCCAAGAGGAAGGCGACTCGAAGCAGAGAGAATATCCGCAAAGTCTGCGTCTGACATTCGAAAGCGGCGCTCAAATTTATGTCTCCGCACTAGAGATTCGAGACGACGGCTTTCGTATGGGCCTTATGGATCACGTCACCATATTCTTTGATGGTGCGTTGGCGGAGGAATACGGGGCTTGGCCGGCGGCGGCACTGGGAACGTGAGGTCAGTACCGTCCGCGGTAGCGGATGGGTATCCCGTCGCTACCGCTCCGGGTTGTGTACCGCTCGCTCCCAATAACTCGAACCGGTGGAACCTCAACCGCTCTTGCGGCGTAATCACCGACATAGTTCGCTCGAACGACCATCCGACAAAGGGTTTTCCGAAAAATGTATTGTCCTAAGTGCTCTCAATCGTACGAGTCAAAGGAAACTCAATTCTGTTCCCGCTGTGGCGTCCAGTTGATTGCCACGACAGAAACGACCGCCACCGTGCGGGAAAAAACCAAACTCTCGCCGCGGCAGAAGGGCATCCGTCAGGGCATAGTGTTAATGGCCTTGAGCGTCATCCTGATTCCCGCATATTTTCTCCTGGCCGCTCTGTTCCCTGCCAACGATCGTTTGGTAGAGAGCGCGGTAAGTGACACGCCTTTCGAGAAAATCTCACAGGCAATTCTGTTGACACTTTTCCTCGCCGGTCTTGCGCGTCTGCTCTATGCTCGCTTTTTTCAAACCGGTGAAACTCCCCAACCCGACGCGGCGCAATTGGACGAACGCTCATCATTGAAATATGCTCTCCCGGCTGCACAAGCGACGCCGGTGCCGGGTTTTGGCGGATGGCGCGTTAACACTGATGAATTGGTGGGGACCGCGAGCGTTACGGAACACACAACGAAGTCGCTCGATGAAAAGTGACGTTGCGCACTTATTGTCGGCAAAACCAGTAATACAAAAACGGAGTTCGAGATGGATTGGAAGCTCGAAGTTATTGTCGTGCCTGTTTCTGACGTTGACCGGGCCAAACACTTCTACAGCGAACAGGTCGGCTTCAAGGTCGATGTCGACGACAGTCCCACCGAGAGCTTGCGAATCGTGCAGCTTACGCCGCCCGGATCGGGATGTTCGATTTGCATCGGCACGGGTTTGAGCGACTCTGAGCCCGGATCAATCAAAGGTTTACAGTTGGTCGTCGCAGATATAGAGGCGGCCCGAAATCAACTTTTGAACGGCGGTGTGGAAGTCAGCCCGATTCGTCACATGGAAAAAGGAAAATGGGTTGAAGGGCACGGCGGCCGTTGGAATTCGTTCATCTTCTTCAACGATCCGGACGGCAACGCCTGGGCAGTGCAGGAGCGGCCCGCCTGATTGAGGGTATGGTCTTATTTTACTTTGCGCCTTCCGTTTCTCTTCGCGCCTTTGCGAAAAACAGTCGTTTTGCCAGGACATTCTATGCGCAAAGGCGCAGAGCGAACGCAAGGCGCAAAGAACGCTTTCCTATTTCAAGTACTCGAGGAGAACCAATGAAAACCAGATTCGCAACACCACGTCCAATCATCTTTAGCTGTTTGCTCTTAACCATTGCGTTAGCCGGGTCGATGCCGGCCACCTCGACACCCGCTCCGGTTGTCATCTCCGAGACGCGTTGTGGATGGTTCAGTAATCCCACGCCGGCGAACGCTTCATTGCACGATCGAGAGGCGGAATGGATCGTGGGTGTCCAGGGCGGTCATCAAGCTGAAGGAGATTGGCCCGAGTTTTCGGACAGCCAGTGGGTCAAGACGAACAACCACTATGGTTATGGATGCGCCTGCATGCGAGTCCAGGTCGATCGCGACACCAAAGAAGTAATCAGGATTGAAAGTGCCCAGGCGCGCGCTCTCTCCGCTTGTCGCCGCGATCCCGCACTGAAGCGCTGGGGATTCAAGTAGCGGAAACTGCTGTGGCCCCAACTCTCGCTAATGGAAAGATCTGCTACATCGAGATCCCCGCTAATGATATTTCACAGTCGGTTGAGTTCTATAACTCAGTCTTTGGCTGGAACATTACAGCGTGGTGATGGCTCGGTGGCATTTGACGATGGCGTTGGCGAAGTCAGCGGCGCCTGGGTCACCGGCCGGCCGCCCTCTGATACACCGGGGCTGATGATTTACATCATGGTCGATAGCGTGTCTGAGACTATCAGGAAGATTATCGCGGCCGGCGGTGAGACCATACCGCCGCCGTGTGGTGACTCTCCTGAGATCATCGCGTTCTTTAGCGATCCGGGCGGCAATGTAATCGGGCTTTATC
>DATENS010000335.1:0-4566 GCA_035274925.1 Pyrinomonadaceae bacterium
GATGCTGTTGTTCTCTCGCGGAAGTAGCGTTTGATAAGTGTTCGTGATTTCGCCGAGGCGCAAAATGTTGGCGTTAATGTCGCCGCTAAAGCCGGGCATCAGCGAAACACCCAGCGTCCCGCCCGCCAATTGCAGACTGGCGCCCATGCCGCGCCAACTGCGCACGGGGATCCGAACATTCACGGCGCCACGCTGAATGATCGCGGAGAAGAAGCCTCCGGTTATGGTGAGATCGGCGTCGCTTTGCAAAGCGTTCAAACGGATCGCGCCTTCGACTCCGGATAGTTTCACGGGCCCGATTCCGTTATCAATCTCGAGATCGGTCATCGAGGGCACCATCACCTTGAAATTAATTTTCCACGGCATCCCCAAGAGCGCTTTGGGAAAGTTCTTGCCCGCTTGTTTCATGAACTTCTTGTCGTGAGTGCCCGTGGTGATGATGCGAATATGATTGGTATCGACATCCACTACGAAATTGTTCACCAGCGCCAACTTATCGAGGTCCGCAGCCGAGCCTGCCTGCCACTCGATGTCGGCAGTGATATCAACCTCCCTGCGGTCCCAGCCTTCAATGGCGACCGAACCCACGGGGGCTCCGGAAATTGTTACCGAGCCGCCAAACGAGAGCCGGTGATTCTCGTGCCGCTGCAGCGTTCTAGTTTGCGGGGCGGCCGTTAACTCAACCTTTTTGTCTTTCTGGGCGCGGGCCGTGGCAGTGAACAGGCTGAACGAGAGAAATATTGAAAGGACGATTGCGGCTTGAATGACTTTGCGGATATTCACCGAAAGGATTGTGCTGGAGAACGAAAGAATTTGTCTAGCACTGCAGTCCGACAAGCTTTAGCTTGTCGAAAGTCTAGCGACAAACTGAAGTTTGTCGGACTCTTGCTCTTAGCGGTGAAGGAACTTGATGTCGCCCTGGTAGTTGGTGACCGTGACTGATGCGCGGCCATCGCCAACGTCGCCGATGATTCGGCGGCCGTCACCGAGCGTTTTCATGTGGTCGTTCCAAAATCGTCCCATTGAGATCTTTTTCGCGGGCGCGGATGCGACCAGCCGGAAACCACAGTTAACCGGAAGTTGCAGCGTGATCGTCCCCTGCCCCGACTTGAACTCGTAAGTACCGCCTGAGGCAAACTCACCGTCAAAGAACACATCGCCGGTGGTATTGGACGCGAATACGCGCGATGCGTTCACGCCGTAAAGCTGGATGTCGCCGGACGTCCAGACATGCGCGCGCACCAGGTCTCCCTGAACGTTGCTGACGCTGATATTACCGCGTCGCGTCTCCAGGTCGACCGACGATCGCGCCGGCACCTGCACGCGAAAGTTTACGTCGCCGACATCGGCGCGGCCGCGATTGTCGCCCACGATGTCGATCACCAAACCGGCTTCGGTTTGGCGCGGATTAAAATGAACTGTAGGCGTGTCCATAATCGCGGTGATCTTGATTTCGTCGCGCTTCCACGTTTCCACAGTGATCGTGCCGGAAATGTTTTTCAGTTCCAGGCGAACGTTCTTCCCAACGGGAAAATTACGCGAGACGCGCTGCTGGGCGATCGCGCTACTCGTTAACGCAATTACGAGAAAAAGGGCGAACACCACTGGTCTGCGTCGTCTGGTAATGTGGGCAGGTGGGCGCTTAGTCATCACTATCGGGTCGGGCTTCAAAATCACGCGGCTATGGATTATAGCTCAGCAAACTCTTTCAGCAAGGCGATCTTATCGCTCAAAGCGGCATTCAGGATATCTTCGGAAACTTCGTCGTGAGGATTCTGGCTGAGCAGCCCCATCGAATCGTTAACCGCCGCGTCAATTACACCCATGTTCCGATCAAAGGTCTCGCGCATTTGCGGATTCCAACGCGCCTTGTTCAGCTCGACACGCTTGTTCCAGTAGTCGATCACCTGCGCCTGCTGCCGGTACCGTTCCTGGACCGTCATCATGTCCGATCCAAGTGGCAGCCCCGCAGTTTGCACGCCGGCGCGGCTGAATAAGCGCGAGGCGCCAAAGGTGACCAGCACGGCCAACACGATGGCGGCGGCCACTGTCGTCGCCAACTGTGGAAACGAGAGCTGCCAGCGTCGATTCATCAAACCGAACCACCAACCGGCGCCCGCGGGCACCGCGGCTGGCTTTCGCGCGGCCAACTCACCTTCGATCGTGTTAATGATTCGAAGCCACAAAGCACGCTCGTTGGGCACTGCTTCGTACTCGCCGCGATGCTCGCGGCAGAAGCCTACCAAAGCGGTGAGGTCGGCTTGCGCGTCGGCGCAAGTGGCGCAGGTACTCAAGTGAGCCTGGACGTCATTACGGTCCTGGGGATTTAGCGACCCGTCGATCAGATCGCTGAGTAAATTCTGGTAACTCTCGCAGTTCATTGTCTAACCTCTGATGCGTCGCGCATCTCTGGATTAAAGCCTCGGACGCACTCTCGCGGTCTCGAAAGCAATAAAGGGGAGACTGCGTATGGTCCCGGTAACTACCTGCCGGGGGTGTCAAAGTGGCCTTTTCGCGTTTTTTCCCGAAAAAACAAGGCCAAGTCTTGGTTGCTAGTGCGCCTTTTTCTGTTGCCTGAGTAATCCTCTCAATTTCATTCTGGCCTTATGTAATTGCGATTTTGATGTTCCCACCGAGCATCCGAGCATGCGCGCTATCTCCTCGTGCTCGTGGCCTTCGATGTCGTGCAGGGTAAAAACCGTCCGATATCCCGGGGGCAATTGGGCAATTGCCTTGTCCAGCGCGATGCGGTCCACGACCGGCATGGCGTTGGGATTTTCGGTGCCTTTGACGATCTGGACCGGTACCTCGCCCTCTTCGGTGGTCTGCTCAAGCCGCACGCCGCGCTTGCGAAAGTGCATCAGCACCTGGTTGACGGTCAGCCGGTGCAGCCAGGTCGTGAAGGCTGATTCGCCGCGAAAGCTGCCAATCTTTCGAAAGAGCTGGATGAAGACCTCTTGTGCGAGATCTTCGGCCTCGACCACATTCCCGGTCATGCGCAGGCAGAGCGAGTAAACCCGGCGGTTATGCCGCTGGTACAGCTCTTCGAAGGCCTTCATGTCGCCTTCGGCTGCTTTTCGAGTCAGCTCGTAATCCGGAGTCTTGGGTGTCTCGGTTTCGATAGCAGCCACTGATCCTGATGGTATCCGACAAAAAACGGCGCATCCTGGTGCGCAGTTTTTGAGTTAGTTTTCTAATCCTGAAGGCCCGGTTTTAGTATCCGATCATAAGTTGTAGCTGACAAGCCGCGCCGCGATTGGCGGACAGCAATCGGAACGCGGCGTTGTTCCTCTATCCAAAGAAATCTGAAACCTTTTGTTGGGTTTTGTCACTAACTCCACCAGACGGTGTTTCCACAGCGCACTCCGGAGGAAGGAAGGATGAAACGCACTGGTTTCATAATCGCCCCGCTGGTTTTCCTGATCCTGAATCCAGCTCGGTCCGCAATCAACGGCCAGACTATCGCCCAAAATCATCCAACCGCTTCGGACTATCGCCGCCAGGGAATTTATTTCTATGAGCGTCAACTCTATGAGCAGGCAGTCAATCAATTCGAAAAAGCCCTGCGCTTAAAGCCTGAGTATCCCGAAGCTCTCAACGATCTGGCATTAACTTACGGAGCGCTGGGAAGACACAAGGAAGCGATCGAGTTCCTCAAAAAAGCTATTCACTACCGGCCAGTCTTCCCGGAAGCCCACTCGAATCTGGGTTGGGAGTATTACCAGATTCGCGATCTCAATTCAGCGATCGCTTCGCTGCGAGAAGCGATTCACCTGAAACCAGATTACGCCCTCGCTTTCAACAACCTCGGCGCCGCGCTTTCGGAATCCGGCGCGCCTCTCGAAGCCATATCCGCATACGAACAGGCGATTCGCTTGCGGCCATCCTGGGCTGAGGCGCATCGAAATCTCGCGCTCGCGAGTTGGCCGGCCCGCGACTACGATCGGGTTTTTGAGCATCTGAGAAAAGCGATTGCTCTCAAAGTGGATTATTACGAAGCCTACAATAATCTCGGCGTGGCACATTACTGGAGCGGTCGTTACGAAGAGGCGGTGGAGTCTTTCATGCGAGCGCTGAGGATCAACTCTGAGTATGAAGATGCGATTTACAATCTCGCCGTGTTGAAATTGGCGCGGAAAGAAAGAGCCGGCGCAATGGTCCAATACCAGCGGCTCAAAGCGCTTAATCCGGAGTTGGCGGGCCGGCTCTATCAGGGACTCTATAAGGGAATGGTTCTCGATCTGCGTAATAAGTAGCTAGACTAGTCAAATGATTGGGCGGCTGGCATTAGATGCGATTCAAGTGAACCGCAGGCAGGGCTCGCACACCGGGGCGTCGATGAATGTTTCGGAGGATCTCATAGCGCGCGCCCGCGCCGGCGACCAGGAAGCATTTCGTGTGCTGTTCGTTAGGTTTTCCCGGCCTATATTCCAATTTATTTACCAACTGGTCTCTCAGCGCGATCTGGCCGAGGAACTGACCCAGGAAACTTTCGTTCGCGCTTACCGAAACCTGAAACAGCTTCGCGACGACTCCCGCTTTTCAACCTGGCTTTTCGGCATTGGC
>DATENS010000336.1:0-5049 GCA_035274925.1 Pyrinomonadaceae bacterium
CCATGCGGGTGGGGTAAAATGTGTGGCCTGGCCAGAACCGTTTCGCAGGCACAGCACAGTGATTCAAGCTGAAGCGGTGATCCTGGTAACCGGGCGGGTCGAAAACAGCGACGAAGGCATGGTCACGCTGATGGTCGAAAAGGTTGGCGAGCTCGAACAGGCCATTCAGCAGAAAGCGAAAGAGATTATCGTGCGTCTGCCGGGCTCAACTGATTTACCGAAGATCTGTGATGAGGTAAAGCAGGTTCTGGAAGGATCGCGCGGCGACTGCGAGGTTTACATCGAAATGATTTCCAACGGAGCGTTGGTACGCCTGCGCGCGCACCCGTCTTTGAAAGTGCAGGGAAGTACTCAACTCGAAGCCGCGTTGCGCAACCTTGGTTGCGAAGTTGACTGGGAGGGTTACGCCTCACCGGGGCGGGTTGCCGCCGCGGGCGCGCAGTAAAGCTGATCATGGCCACGAACGAGATAAACCAAGCGACCGCTTTCGAACGCGTGCAGCTCGCCCGCCATCCGGACCGCCCCTACACGCTTGATCTGATCGAGCGGCTCTTTGAAGACTTTGTCGAAGTCCACGGCGATCGCCGTTACGCGGATGATCCGGCGATCGTCTGCGGCTTTGCCCGCTTTCATGGTATGCCGATCGCCATCGTCGGTCATCAGAAGGGCCGTGACACCAAACAGCGCCAGTTGAGGAATTTCGGAATGCCCAAGCCGGAAGGTTACCGAAAAGCGCTGCGCCTGATGAAGCTCGCTGAGAAATTTGAACGTCCCATCTTCTGCTTCATCGACACGCCCGGAGCTTATCCCGGAATCGATGCCGAAGAGCGCGGGCAGGCCGAAGCCATCGCCCATAACCTTCGCGAGATGGCGAAACTGAATGTGCCGGTGATCGTCACCGTAATCGGCGAAGGCGGCTCAGGTGGAGCGCTCGCGATTGGCGTCGGCGATCAGGTGCTGATGCTCGAGAATGCAATCTACTCGGTGATTTCGCCGGAAGGATGTGCGGCGATTCTGTGGAAGGATTCCAGTCAAGCTGACAAGGCCGCTGAAGGTTTAAAGCTAACCGCACAGGACCTGATGCGCGAAGGCCTTGTCGATCAGGTTATTAACGAGCCGGCCGGTGGTGCGCACAAATCGCATGACGAGACAGCCCAACTCCTCGACGCGGTTCTGTGCGCGAAGCTCGCCGAGTCTGCGAGCACCGGACCGCAGGCGCGTCTGACGCGCCGTTACGCTAAATTGCGAGAGCTGGGTAAGTGGGGAACGAGCGATGTGCCGGTGAGCTAGGCAATGGGTTGTTGCACGGGCGTGTCGCCCGTGTAATCACGCGTGCCACTCTAAAAGGGAACGTCGTCGTCATTCAAATCCGGTCCGTCACTCGGCTCATGTGACGCCGCGGCTGCCTTTGCAGGAGCGGGGGCCGGCGCCGATTCATCCCGCGCGCCGCCGCCGATGAATTGCATGTCAGTGGCGTGAACTTCCAGGGTGTGACGCTGTTTTCCGTCTCGATCAGTCCATTCTTCAACCCGCAGACGACCTTCGATATAAACCGGGCGGCCTCTACTCAAATACTGCGACGCAGTCTCGGCCTGGCGGCCCCAAAGTGTGACCCGAAACCATGTGGTGATGTCGTTGTTCTCGCCGGTCGTGCGATCCTTGCGGCGTTCGTTTGTCGCCAGGCTGAAACTACAAACCGGAGTACCCTGGGGCGTGTAGCGCAATTCAGGATCGCGACCGAGATTTCCGACTAGAATGATTTTGTTGAAAGACATTTCGTCCTCCGCTGGTCTTCCGCGCTCAAAGGGAGCCAGGAGTTTAAGAGCGAGCCGCGATACTACCTTCAGGCGTGCGACGCGTCAAGCGACTCATCAAATAGAAACAATGCAACAAAATCTGCTAGACTCCCTGTTGTCTTAATCAGTAAATCGATGAGCGCCAGCGTCTATGTAGAAACCTTTGGCTGCCAGATGAACGTGGCGGACAGCGAACGCGCTGCCGTGCGTTTGCGCTCGTCAGGATTCGAACTCGCCGATACGCCGCAGCATGCCGACGTAGTCATCTTTAACACCTGTTCAGTTCGCGAGCGCGCGGCGCACAAAGTGTTCACGCGCATCGGAGAAGTCCGGCGCATGCGCCTGGGCGACGAGCCCGTGATGGGCGTGATGGGCTGTGTCGCGCAACTGGAAGGACCCGCACTTTTTGACAACAGCCCTTCGGTCAACTTAATTGTCGGCACTCGTGCAACTGATCGTTTGCCGATGCTGATCGATCAGGCTTTGAACGGCGAGCGACGGGTGATCGACTTGGGCGAGCGCGCGGAATCAGACAGCTGGGACGTTCCGGCAACCGCGCGTAGTTCTAAATACGTCGCGTTTGTTCCGATCATTGAAGGCTGTAATAAGTTCTGCACCTATTGCATCGTTCCTTTTTCACGGGGAAGAGAAAAGAGCCGCGCCGCCTCTGAGATCGTTGATGAAATTAAAGCACTGCGTGCACATGGCTATCGCGAAATTCATTTGATCGGCCAAAACGTGAACAGTTATCGGCCTAAGACCGAGAGCGGACTGGAAGGGTTCAAGGGGGCGACGCCGTTCTGCCGTTTGTTGAGGGCCGCCGCGGCCACGGGAATGCAACGCATCAAATTTACAACTTCTTTCCCGCGCGACTTTCATCCCGACATCGTGGCGGCGATTGAAGAACACGAGAACCTCTGCGATTGGGTGCATCTGCCCGTGCAATCGGGCAGTGATCGTGTCCTGCGAGCCATGCGCCGCGGGCACACGGCGGCTGATTATCTGCGGCGAGTGGAAAAGATCAAAAATGCGCGGCGTCAGATTGCCATTACCAGTGATATTATCATCGGGTATCCGGGAGAGACGGACGCGGATTTTCGCGATACTATGACGCTGGTCGAGCGCGTCGGCTATCACGGGCTTTATCTCTTCAAATACTCTGAGCGTCCCGGTACGCCGGCAGCGAAACTCGAGGACGATGTAAACAGGAGTGAGAAGACCGCGCGCTTTCTTGAATTGGAAGAGATTCAGCGGCGGAATCAAAGAGAGATTTATCAAAGTTATGTCGGCCGAGAGATACAGGTGCTGGCCGAATCCACGAGCTCGAAGAGTGAAAGTGATTTTACCGGTCACTCAACTTGTCATAAGGTCGTGAATTTTCCGCGCGGTACGATAAAACTGGGCGAAGTTGCGACAGTGCGAGTGACCAGGACAAAGCCAAACAGCATTTACGGTGAAGCGTTGTCCGCGGCTTAATCGGCGGAGATCAAGCGGGAGAGCAACCATGGAAATCGAGGTCAAAATTCGGGCGTTGATGATGGATCCGAATAGCGGCACTCCGATTATTATTCTCAAGGACGTGAACAGCGAGACCATGCTCCCCATTTGGGTCGGCGCCTACGAGGCGAATGCCATCGCCCTCGAGATTGAAAAAATTGCGCCGCCGCGTCCGATGACGCACGACCTGCTGCGCAATTTGATCGTCGAGCTAGGATTGAAAGTGGAACGCGTCGTGGTTACGTCACTGCGCGACAACACCTTCTATGCAGTGATCGAACTGTCCGGAGACAACGGCGACGCGATGAGGCTGGATTCACGTCCATCAGATGCCATCGCGCTGGCGCTGCGCGCCGACTGTCCGATTTTTGTCGACCTTGAAGTGATACAGGCCTCGCGCAATTCCATCTCGACAGACGAAGATGCGGCCGCCGGAGAAACTGCAGGCGAAGAAGAAGAGTGGCCGGAAGTAATTGGCGACGCCGGCGACTTGCCGATGTAAACATCGAACGTGACACGAGCGGTGATTTCACGCGCAGGATGCGCGTGCCACATCATGAGGAACAACGCGACAGAGTGATAATCGCAATCGCGAATCAGAAAGGTGGGGTCGGCAAAACCACCACCGCAATCAATCTCGCTGCTGCTTTTGCCAAGCGCGGCTCAAGGACGCTTCTCCTCGATCTCGATCCCCAGGGCAATAGTTCAATTTCTTTCCTCGATCCGGCAGCGGTTGAACGTTCGGCTTACGACCTGATGATGGACGGGCAGGGAACTACCGAGCTGCCAATTTACAAAACGCCGGTCGAAGGCCTGGAAATTATTCCCGCGCGGATTAGCCTTGCCAAGCTGGAATCGAAGCTGGTGGGCGATTTTGATGCGCCGTTCCGATTAAAAGACCGGATCGAGCCGCTCAAGAAGATCTACAAAGTCATCGTCATTGATACGCCACCGACTCTCGGTCTGATTACCGTGAACGCGCTGGTCGCATCCTCCCATGTGTTAATTCCGATTCAGTCCTCTTATTTTGCATTGGAAGGGACAGATGACTTGCTCGAAACGATCGAGAAGGTGAAAGCGCGTCCGAATCCGAACCTGGAGATGCTCGGCGTGCTGGTGACGCTTCACGACAAGCGCACCACGCTCGGCAAGGAAGTCTTCGAGCAGATTCGCCGCGTCTTTGGTCCCAAACTTTTCAATACAGTGATCACCAAAAGTGTGAGGCTGGAAGAATCGCCGGCCTACAAAGAATCAATCTTCACGTTCGCGCCCCAGTCATCAGGAGCGATTGAGTACGAAAAACTTTGCAAAGAGGTAATGAGCCGTGTCTAGAAGAGGCTTGCCCGCCGGTTTAAGCATGCGCCACGATGCGCACTACGTCGAGGAACTGACGCAGGACCGCCTGACTCACGTCGGCCGTTTGCTTCCCATCGATAAGCTCGATCCGAATCCGGATCAGCCGCGCACCGAAATTGGCGATCTTACGGAACTGACTGCATCGATCCGCGAAAAAGGCGTGCTCGAGCCATTGCTCGTTAAGCCTACGCTCGGCCGGTGGATGATTATCGCCGGTGAGCGCCGCTGGCGCGCCGCGACTGCCGCGGGGTTAAAGGAACTTCCATGCATCGAGATGGACGTCGACGACAGTGCGGTCGCTGAGATTGCGCTGATCGAGAACATGCAACGCAAGGACCTGACGCCCTGGGAAGAGGCCGACGGTCTGCGCGCGTTGTGCGAGAGATTTGGCTACACCCAC
>DATENS010000337.1:0-20363 GCA_035274925.1 Pyrinomonadaceae bacterium
CCTTTATGCCCGGGTATCCGTCCGCCGCGTCGCCCACCAACGCCAGATAGTCGGCGATGGATTCCGGCGAGACGCCAAACTTTGCGCGTACGCCTTGCTCGTTGCGAATCTCGTCGCGGCGACGATCAATTTGCACTACACGATCGCCGACTACACATTGGCCAAGGTCTTTGTCAGGCGTCCAAATGCAAACCTTTTCGACGCGTTTACTTTTCGCGGAGCGATGGGCGGCCGCGGCCAATGCGTCATCGGCTTCAAACTCGACCATCGGCCAAACCACCACGCCCATAGCGGCGAGGGCATCTTCCAGCGGATGAAATTGCGCGCGGAGAGCGCGGTCGATGCCGGCCCCGGTTTTGTAACCGGGCCAAAGGTCATTCCGAAACGACTCGATGATGTGGTCGGTGGCCACTCCGATATGAGTGGCGCCATCTTCCATCATCTTCGCGACCATGTGCAGGATTCCGGCTACGGCGCCGAACGGCGGATCGGTCTTATGAAAACGCCGCAGCCCATAAAAGTGGCGGAAGAGTTCGTAAGTGCCGTCGATGAGATGAATGATCACCGCGGCGGATTAACGCAGATCGTAGGGATTAGATCAAGAGGCTGGGACAAGCTGGTAGTGTCAGTCCGCTACGCGGACTTGTTAGTCGCAGTCACCGAAGTTGACCGCGATCGGCCGTACGCGACAAAGCCGAGCAGGATCGCGACCACGATCGGAACAATTGCGTTTGCCGGCACTCCGGCGACAAATGCGATAACAATTGCACCGATCATGATCACAAGAAGTCCTAAGGCGGCCAGCGGTGTAAGGCCGGGCTTGATGCGAAGAAGCATCGGCAGAATCAACCCCAGGCCACCCAAAATCTCGCATACTCCAATGAAATGAAGCAGGGCGCCCGGAAGAGTCACGGGCGATTGGCGGTTCATCTCTTCGACGGTCATAACGAATTTCATCGAGCCGGCAAAAAGGAATAACAGCGCCAGCAGTGCCTGGGTAATCCACAATGCGATGTTCATAGTGTCTTCTAGCTGCCTTTCTTCGCGTTCATGTACCGCTCGCGCGTTTTCTTGTCTAACTTCTCAATCGAATAGCGCAGCGCCGTGCGCGGCATTTTGGCGGCGTGCTTGTCCAGAAACGCCAGCAACTTCTCCGGATGTGGTCCCCCGGCGGCGCGCAGCATCCACCCGGTTGCCTTATGGATCAGATCTTCATCGTCTTTGATCAAGATCTCCGCAATCTTGAATGTATCGGCGACATCGCCTTGTCGAATCAGGTGACCGGTCCCCACGATTGCGGTGCGGCGCTCCCAGATATTTTTCGAGCGCGCCAGCTTGTAAAGAATGTCCCGTGGCTTATCCACGAGGTAGGTACCAACCACGTAAAGCGCGCCCAGATCGACCAGGTCCCAGTTGTTCACCCGATCATGACGTCTGATGTAGAGATCGAACAGCTCTTTCCGTCGTGCTTCTGTGGTCTTCCTGCGCTTAGC
Organism: Pyrinomonadaceae bacterium; assembly: GCA_035274925.1. Taxonomy (GTDB): domain Bacteria; phylum Acidobacteriota; class Blastocatellia; order Pyrinomonadales; family Pyrinomonadaceae; genus UBA11740. The sequence continues at coordinate 1,494 of DATENS010000337.1, forward strand.
CTGCTGGGCCATGATGCTTAAGGCACCGGCCCGAGCTTCGTGAATCGGACTATCGAGCAGGTTTTCCAATTCGCTCACTGGCATCTCAATAAATTCTTTTGCCAGAGCAAAGACCTGGCCCATGCGGGCGCCGATAAACTTGTCGCCCTCGCCGTACTCGCCCTTCCCGGTCTTAAAGTAGCGCAGAGATTTCTTTGCTTCATCGGCCGAACTGACAGCCTTTAACTTCTTGATGAATTGTGTGGCGGTAAGTTTTGCCGGCATTTCAGGTATCCGCGCTGTCTAAGCAGGTTGGTTGTCGCCTTCGCAGTTTACCATCCACGGAATGCCAAACTGATCCACGCACATGCCGAATCCGGGTGACCAAAACGTCTTTTGAAAAGGCATGGTGACTTTGCCATCTTTGGACAAAGCGTTAAAGATACGCTCGCCTTCGGGCACGTCGTTTACATGAATCGACACATTGAGACCGGTGGGCTGTTTGTATTGTCCGGGCGGAGAATCGGCGCACATCACTACGTCATCGCCGACGCCGAGCGTGGCGTGCATGATCAGCTTGTGGGTTTCGGCAGGGAACTCATCTGCGCCGGGCATTTCGCCCCACGTCATGCTGAACACTACTTTTCCGCCCAGGACTTCCTCGTAGAATTTCAGCGCCGCCGCGCAATCGCCATTAAAGTTCAGATAGGGATTCAGTTTCATCTTGTTGCTCTCCTGTAATCTTGAGCCCGCTTACTTCGTCTGCGACTGGACCTGGGCACGAATCCGTTCTTCCTTCTCCTGAAGTTCCGGCGTGAACTCCTCGCCAAAATCGGAGGCCTCAAACACCTGGCGAATCTCGACATGGCCCTCTTCGTCGTGAGGGTTGGGAATTTTCCTGGCCCATTCGATCGCCTCGTCCATAGACTTGCATTGCCACATCCAATAGCCGGCAATCAATTCTTTGGTTTCCGCAAAAGGCCCGTCAATCACCGTTCTCTTGTTACCTGAGAATTCCACGCGCTTGCCCTTCGAGCTGGGATGCAGGCCTTCGCCGGCCAGCATCACGCCGGCTTTCACCAATTCTTCATTAAAGTTCATCATCTCAGTAAGCAACTTTTCGCTCGGCATGATGCCGGCTTCGGAGTCCTTGCTTGCCTTTACAATAACCATGAAACGCATCTTCTTTTCTCCTTAAGCTGTTTTGGTCTCTCACCTTCTAGTCGAACGAAGCGTTGGGGGATCGACATCTCCGGTTAGTTCGGCAGTCCGGCAATCTCCATCACCGGTCTGATCTCGACTGTGCCGAACTTTGCCGGGGGCACTCGTTCAGCGATGCCGATCGCTTCGTCGAGGTCCTTAGCCTCGATCAGATAGTAGCCACCTAAATGTTCCCGGGTCTCGGCAAATGGGCCGTCGGTCACCGCGCGGCGCCCGTCACGCACGCGCACGCTGGTCGCGGTAGTCACCGGGTGAAGAGGACTGGCGTCAACGTAATTGCCGGTCGAACTCAAGTCTCGAGTGAGCTCCGCCGATTTCGCATAACAATGCTCGCGTTCCTCGTCAGTCATCGCATCATCCGCCAGGTATACAAGCAACATGTATTTCATTGCGGTCTCCTTGATTGTTTTCGGTTCTACGCATTTGCCGGTTGAGAACGCTCAGCGACAGGCCGAATCTCGATCGACCCTTCGCGCGCCGATGGGATCCGCGCGGCAATTTCGGAGGCCTCGGCCATGTCCCTGGCTTCAATCAGAAAGAAACCGCCGAGCTGTTCACGTGTTTCGGCGAATGGACCGTCAGTAACCAGGCGCTGGGTCTCGCGCACCTTCACGGTGCTTGCAGTGCTCGCCGGCTGTAACTGATCGCCGGTCAGGAATTTTCCTTCCGAGGTCAGTTCATCGCGCAATTGGCGATATTCGGCATAGATTTCCTGGCGTTCAGCCTCGGTGTGTCCGTCCCAAACCTGCTCATCGTGGTAAATCAGCAGCATGTATTTCATTAATGTTGTCCTCCACCTTCTAGTCGAACGGGAACGGCCAGGATCGACACCGTCGTGCAAAATTTTTATCATCCGGATTAGCCGCCCGTTTCTAAGCGGTCTTACCAGGATGCTAGCCAGCGCAAATGCTGCGGTAGACGCAGTTTACCAATCCGACTGGGGGCGAATCGTTGCCACGCTCATTCGATCCTTTGGCGACTTTGATATCGCCGAAGAAGCCGCGCAGGAAGCATTTGCTGCCGCCATCGATCAATGGCCCAGCGAAGGCATCCCCGATTCTCCGGCCGCCTGGATCATCCAGACAGCTCGTCACAAAGCGATTGATAGAGTTCGCCGCCAGACACGCTTTGCGGAAAAAGCAGAATCGTACGCGTCCGAGTTAAAGACCGCAACTGAGCAGCCTGAGTACGATCCGAATGAAATACCAGATGATCGGCTCAGACTAATTTTTACCTGCTGTCATCCGGCTCTGGCGCCTGACGCGCAAGTGGCGCTGACGCTGCGGACGTTGTGCGGCCTGGAGACAGATGAGATCGCCCGCGCGTTCCTGGTACCGCCGCCGACGATGGCCCAGCGGCTGGTGCGCGCCAAGCGAAAAATCCGCGATGCGGGCATCCCGTACAAAGTGCCGGATACCACCGACATGCCTGAGAGGTTGGATGCGGTGCTGACCGTGATCTATCTCATCTTCGATGAAGGCTACGCCGCTACGCGCGGGGAAGCGCTGGTTCGCACCGGCTTGTGTGCGGAAGCGATTCGCCTCGGCCGATTGGTGCGAACGTTAATGTCGCCGGCGCCGGCTGAAGTCGCTGGGCTGCTCGCGTTGATGTTGTTTCAAGACTCGCGCAAGGATGCGCGTGTCGACGCGGCCGGCGACCTGGTGATTTTGGAAGAGCAGGATCGCACCCGATGGAATCAACAGCAGATCTCCGAGGCGCAATTGCTGGTAGCAGAAGCGATGCAAGGCGACGCAGGCTCGTTCACTGTGCAGGCTGCGATCGCGTCTGAGCATTGCCGGACGATAAGCGCGCACGACACCAACTGGTCAGAAATTGTGCGGCTGTATAATTTGCTTCTGCAGCTTCAAGCCTCGCCGGTCATCTCGTTAAATCGCGCGGTCGCCGTCGCGATGGCCGATGGTCCGCAACGGGGGTTGGCAATCATCGATGAGTTGGCGGCGGCCGGCGATCTCGAAAACTATCACCTGCTGCACGCCGCACGCGCCGATCTTCTGCGGCGGATTGGCGCTAAAGCCGACGCGGCGAGGAGCTATCAACTGGCACTCTCCCTCGTGACGAACGAAAGCGAGCGGCGCTATCTCGAACGGCGCCTTAAAGAAGTCCAGACATCTTAGGTTACTGAGGTTGCAGCTCGGGTTTCGGAATCTACTCGCCATTGTGAATGGGTGGGTTGTGGTGCGCGCGCGTTATCCGTTTCCGAATTTCGCACAGGCGAGTTTATTTGAAGCGGCGACAGCCGGCTAATGCCTTACGCCGCGAGGGCCGGTCTTAACGCGGGCCGGCTCGTTGAGATTGATGAGAACTCAACAGCGGGAGTCGATATCTGAAAGACCGAGTCAAGGCGCGTGACTTCCAACACGCGGCGAACCCACCTGGTCACGTTCATGAGCTCGAAGCGGATTCCATTGGCTTCAGCCTGCTCGCGTAATTCCAACATTACTCCGAGGCCGCGCGCGTCGACGGCGGTAACCCGCGCCAAATCGAGCGTAATGGTCCGGATTTTTGTCAGAGAGTCCACGGCTTTGCGTAGCACCTCAGTCTCACCGTTGACCAAGCGCCCTTGCAGGCAAAGAATTCCCGTACTTCCTTGGTTTTTGGCGTGTATTTTCAACATTGTGTGGCCTCCGCTCGGCTAATTTCTCTTGCTCTCAGAAGAGAAGACGCCTGAAAGTCCAATCTGTTTCACTTCCTTCAAAAAAATCTCGTCCAGTCTTTCCTAACTTGGGTAACCACTGGGATCTACGAAAGAAACCGGAGAAAAGATTCGCCCGTGACATTTTCCGGCTAATTTCCCAAAGACTGTGGGGGACCGGCGGTTGTCGTGACGATACACAACTAGTAATCTAGTCCGGCTTACGCCATTAAGAATCTTCAAAAAATGCGGGGGTCATGTATGTTTCGCGAGTCATATTCCAGATTTCTCCTTCCTCTTATGCTGATTGTTATCGCCGTGCCGGTTGCGGCTCAGCAAAAATCAAAATCGTGTTTTACCGCGGACGAGCGCGCATCAGCCGAGGCCAGGGCGAAGGTCTGGGCTGAGCCCGATCCCGGATACGATCCGGTCCTCGGCTATAACCCGGCCACAGGACCACGACGGGGCTCTCCGCCGGTCGACTCCAACGGTCTGGCGCTACCGATTAACTGCGTAGCCAACCGCGACGAGACTCCCGGGGCCGGCACCACACCTAAGTTCCACTGTTCTGTTGCCGGCGTAACCGATGAGGATGGCGACTTAATCCGCTACAAGGTGAAACCGCACTTCAAAGGACAGTCAAAGGAAAAGAGAAACGGGGAAATCAATGGCGAGTTTTTGTCATCGCGCTTTTCCAAGGCCCTCGGGTTTTTTGCAGACGATGAATGGGTCGTGGACGTCACCTGTCCCGATTGCGAAAAGAGTTTGACGCGAGGATTTCAGGCAGGCGCCACTTTCAGTCCGTTCCAACCCGCCGCGGGTATTGAGATGTCACTGGGACACGGAATCGATGTGAAATGCAACGGTAAAGATTCGGCAGGGCTTGCAGCGACGCTGCAGAAATTGCTTGCCAGTGGGGCGCCGCGCGCGCAAATCGACGCATTCAAGCTCTGGCTGGCCTTCATCGATCATGGCGACACCAAAACCGACAACCATAAGATTGCCTGCCTCGACTCGAAATCAAATCCGGACGGAACGCGCACCTGCAAACCGGGCCAGGCTGTCTTTTACGTGAGCGATATGGGATCGACGTTCGGATACTCGAGCGCCAGCGAGAAAAAGGCGACGCTCAACGGATGGAAGGGCAAGGACCCGATCAAAGTAAGCGGCGGTAGTTGCAGCAGTACCGCAAAAAGCGTGGGGGATGCGTCTATTAGTGAAGCGGGGCGGCAACTTCTGGCTAATGGCCTGCAGAAATTGTTGGACGCGGAAAAGGAGAAGGGAACGATTACCGGAGTATTCCGGGCGTCGCGCAACGCGGAACGAGATCAATTGCCCGAAGCCTGGACTGCCGAATTTATACGTAAGGCGAACACGATCATCAACGCGCGCTGTTCAAATTAACCAAGCCGCTCAATCACGTATGAAGTCACCAGCTAAATCGAAACTAGAGTCCGAAGCGCAGGCTGCTGAGAAAGTGAGGCCGAAACGCTTTCTGTCGTGGTCTGTCCTCAACCAGGACTTATGCCAGTTGGAGTTTTTCCGGCGCGTGCTGGAGGAAGCGACAGACACAACTGCGCCACTGTTGGAACGATTGAAGTTCCTTTCGGTGTTCTCGTCCAACTTCGACGAGTTCTTTATGGTGCGCGTTTCGGGGATTAAGGAAATGCTGGATATCGAAGATATCCGGCCGATGCCCGGTGAGCTGACCCCTCCAGAACAATTGGAAGTCATTCGCAAACGCGTCCTGCCGATGGTCGAGGAGCATTCACGTTGCCTACGCGACGAAGTGCTGCCTGGTTTGCAAGCCAGCGGCGTTGTCATCGCTCCGTACGCATCGCTCACCAAGAGCGAAAAGGAACGGCTGGCGAAATACTTCATGAAGAATATCTTCCTGGTGCTCACGCCCCAGGCCGTGGATCCAGCCCATCCTTTTCCGTATGTTTCAAATCTCAGCCTAAACATCGGTCTTACGGTTGAAAGCGATCCGGATCACAAGTTTGCCGGCGCGTCCCTGGGAGAGGAAGTCAGGTTCGTGCGCATCAAAGTACCGCCGGTGGTGCCGCGGCTGATTCCTGTTAACGAAGGAAAAATGAAGTTCACCCTCGTCGAGGAGGTCATCGAGGCAAACATCCATTCGCTTTTCCCGCGCATGCGTCTTGGCAAGGGCCATCTCTTCCGCGTGACACGCGATGCGGACGTGGAGATTCGTGATGATAAAGCTGCGGATCTTCTGCGGCTGATAAAAGAGTCTCTGCGCGAGCGGCGGTTCGGTCTGCCGGTCAGGTTGGAAGTGGCGTCAACCATGCCCCGCGAGATGGTTGAGTACCTGATGAATTCGCTTCAGATCGAAGAAGACGACGTTTACGAAATTGATGGGCTGCTCGACGTGCCGGGCCTCATGCAGTTATACGGTCTCGAAAAGCCTGAGCTTAAGGACAAGCCGTTGAAGGCCACGGTGCCTGCTTCACTGCGCAAGAAGGAATTACTTTTTGACGCCATCAAGAAGCAGGACGTGCTGCTTCATCACCCCTACACAGCCTTTACTACTATCACTGATTTCATCCAGGCGGCCGCCCATGATCCAAAGGTGTTGGCGATCAAGATGTGTCTTTATCGCACGGGCAAGAACTCGCCGATTCCGCAGGCCCTGATCGAAGCGAGCGAACGAGGGAAGCAGGTAACCGCCGTGGTCGAGATCAAAGCGCGCTTCGACGAAGAGAACAACATCGAATGGGCGCATCGGCTCGCTGAATCCGGCGTGCACGTGGTCTATGGCCACGTCAATCTGAAGACCCACAGCAAAGTGATGTTGGTCGTGCGTCGCGAGGAACAAGGTCTGCAGACTTACGTTCACGTTGCTACCGGCAATTACAATCCGACCACTTCAAAGATTTACACGGACCTCGGGTTGCTCACGACTGATGCAGAAATTGGAGACGACGCCACCGACTTGTTCAACTTCCTGACCGGCTTTTCGATGCATAAGGAATACAGCCGCCTGATGGTGGCGCCGGTGAATTTGCGCGAGCGCATGATGGCGCTGATCGAGCGCGAGACTGAGCATGCGTTGCAGGGCAAGCCGGCGCATATTATCGCCAAGGTTAACCGTCTCACCGACCTCGATATCATTGAAGCGCTCTATCGCGCCTCAGAGGCTGGGGTCAGGATTGATCTCATTGTGCGGGGCGCCTGCATGATCCGGCCGGGCGTGCCGGGACTCTCGCAGACAATTCATGTGAGAAGTGTGGTGGGCAGGTTCCTCGAGCACAGCCGCATTTTTTACTTCGCCAATGGAGGCGAAGAGGAAGTCTACATCGGCTCAGCAGACTGGATGACGCGCAATCTGGATCGGCGCGTCGAAGTGGTGGTGCCTGTTCTGGATGCTCAATCAAAGACGTACTTGAAAGACACTGTACTGGCGGCCTACCTGCGGGACAATGTGAAGGCGCGAGTGATGAATGCTGACGGCACATACGAGCATCCCCAAATTGGCGTCGGTGAAGAGCCCTTCAACAGCCAGGCGTTTTTCGAAGGCGTTAACAGCTCTCCGGCCCTGGGGAGGGTGCAATCGTTTAAGCGAAGGCGATTGTGGTCGAGACAATCATCCTGACGTGGCGCGCATGATTTCGCGGGTGGGAGCCCGTGCCACTTTCAAGCAGAAAGGATACTGACAAAGAATGAGAGCGACTGTTGGAGTCTTATCGACTTTTGTGGTGATCCTGCTGTTGACTGGAGGACTCGCGTATTTCATGCGCGACGAAACTACCGACAGGAGGGCCGCAACTCCGACCCCGACCAGTTCGCCTCGCCCGGGCGCTTCGCCCACACCGGCACCGGCAGGGACGCCGGAAAGTTTGCCCTTGTTTGGTGAGGTTTTTGGACCAGACGCGACTGGTCTTTCACCCTCGAGTTATGCGAGTTGGGAAGCGACCGCTTCCAAAATCGCCCTGAGATTTTCGCTGGCGGCTTTTCTCGCGGCGCTGCTCGCCTTTCGCCCACGACGTGGGGTGAAGGCCAGCCGGCGAAATCCTTATGTCGCGCAAACACAGATTCTGATGGCCGTCGTTGCCGGAGCGATGATGATGGTGGTAGGCGACAGTGCCGCGCGCGCTTTCGGCATCTTTGCCGCTGCTTCGCTGGTCAGGTTTCGCACCAACATCCGCGATCCGAAAGAGATTACCGTGCTGCTCATCTGTCTGGGCGTAGGCCTCGCGGCCGGCGTCGGCCGGTGGGACATGGCGGTCGTGCTCACCCTGTTCGTGCTGGTCGCTTTGTACATCCTCGAATACTTCGAACAGGCCCAGGTGTTTCGCTCAATGGAAGTGACGGTCGAAACGCGCAACGTGGATTCTACGAACGAGATACTCAAGAAACTTTTCAACAAGCACCGGTTTGACGCTGAGCTCAAAGAGCTGAACCGCCACGATGAAGAAGACGAGCTCGGTAAGATCGTTTATCTGGTGAACCTGAGTCCGCGGGTCAGCACCAACAAATTAAGCGACGAAATATTCGCCGGTGACAAAGAGAACATCGACAGCGTTGAGTGGGATCAGAAGGAAAGTTTGACCTACATTTATAAGTAAGTCACTTGTCTCCCTTCTCCCTTTGGGAGAAGGGTTGGGGATGAGGGCCTGGCGCGTCCCATTCGGTTGTGAATTAGTCTGCGAGAGATGAATCCCGACGGATCGGGATTCATCTCTCGCAGTGGTCTTTTAGGTGGGCAGCCGCCAGGCCCTCACCCAACCCCCTCTCAAAGGGAGAGGGCTTCGGTTCTTTGATTGTCAGTTTGTCATTTCTCAAATCAAAACAGTGCGCTTAAAAACTCCCATTACTAAACAACCGCGAAAAAGTGTGTAAAATGAACTACGCAGGAAAAGAGGAACTGAGGCGAAGAACCGGATGAAGCCACGCACTATTGTTGTCGGAGATCTTCATGGCTGTTTTGACGAGCTGGAAGCCCTCCTGAAAAAAGTAGATTTTTCAGAAGAGGATCAGGTGGTTTGTGTTGGAGATCTCATTACCAAGGGGCCAAAGAATAAGGAAGTGCTTGAGCTTTTCATGTCGGATCCGCGATTTCGCACGGTAATCGGAAACCACGACTTGGCCTTGCGGCGCAAGTGGCTCGGCGAAGACATCGAACTGAAACCCGCACAAAAAGAGGCACACAAAGAGCTGAAAGGCGAGAAAGAAGCTTACGTTGCTTTCTTTTCATCTCTGCCTTTCATGATCGACCTGGGAACTCATCTGGTGGTGCACGCCGGAATTCGCCCCGGTGTCGAGCTTCATTCACAAACGACTGGCGACCTTACGAGGATTCGTACTTTGGGACCGGATCGCGAGAGCGATGAGGGCACGCCCTGGTATCACACGTACTACGGAGAGAAAGTAATCCTGTTCGGTCACTGGCCGGCGTCGGAACCGCGCCGCGGCAAGAGCGCGATTGGATTGGACACCGGTTGCGTGTACGGCTACGACCTGACGGCGTATATCATCGAGACCGACGAATTTGTGAGTGTGAAGGCCAAGAAAAAGTATGATGAAGATTAGGGTGGCAAACCATTGCGCCAGCATGACGCGCTTGACGAATCAAAGCCCTCTCCCTCTGGGAGAGGTGAGATAAGTGTTCGGCAAGTCATTTTGATTAACAATCCTCTTGTCTGCGTGGGGCCCACCCGCAAGATCCCACGCGCTAAGACTCGTCTCTCAACTCCTTCGGAGTCAGCAGCAAGGTCAGCTTCCCCGTCCTCGCTTTGACCAGAGCCCAATCGTCCACCTCGAACTCTATTCCCGCGAGTGCCGCGGTGGGCATGCCGTGGATTTCACCGGTTAGAGTCTTGAGCAGCTCCTCAAAGCCAGGATTGTGACCTACGAGCAGGACCGTGCTGGCGGCGTTGTCTAATCGCGATATCAACGTCAGCAACCGTCGCATTCCCGCTTCATAAATACGTTCGTCATATTTGATCTCGGCCTGATTGCCCGAAGCCATCGACACCAGTTGGGTGGTTTGCCGCGCCCGCTCTGCGGGTGAGCTGAGGACCAGGTCAAAGTTGATTTCCTTTTGGCGGATGACCTTGCCGATCAACTGGGCGTCGCCTAACCCTCGCTTCTTGAGCGGGCGGTCGATATCGTCGAGGGTGTCGTCTTTCCAACTGGACTTGGCATGTCTGAGCAGGAATAAAGTTTTCATCGGTCCTCCTGTAAGGGAGACACACTTTAGTTCAGATTCAAATAACTTATCAATCTCGGCGGTAACAGTATAGAATCATTGGGCTTTTCATACGTCTGTAACACCACCGTGGCAGAATAGACGCGAATGATCTCTTATGGGCATCACCGCTACCCTGGGCGGCTTTTTGTGGTGGAAGGGACCGATGGCAGCGGGAAATCCACGCAACTAACGCTGCTCTACCAGTGGCTCAAATCCGAGGGTTACTCGGTTTTCTTTTCGGAATGGAATTCTTCTCCGCTGGTAAAGGACACGACTCGCCGCGCCAAGAAACGGCGGCTGTTCACGCCCACCACCTTTTCACTTCTGCACGCGACCGATTTCGCCGACCGCACTGAGCGCAACATCATTCCGCCGCTCAAGGCCGGGGCAATCGTGCTCGCCGACCGTTACATCTACACGGCCTTTGCGCGTGACGTGGCGCGTGGTTGTAATCGCGCGTGGGTGAGGGAGGTGTACAAGTTTGCGGTCAAGCCCACTGCGGCCTTCTTCTTTCGTGCGCCGCTTGATGTAGCCGTCGATCGCATCGCGTCAGCCCGGCCCCAGTTGAAGTACTACGAGGCGGGCATGGACATGGACTGGGCTGACGATGAAGAAGAGAGCTTCAAGATCTTCCAGGGAAAGATTCTGGAGGAATACGATCACATGGTCAGCGAATTTGGCCTCACCGTAATCGACGGCAACCAGCCCATTCGTACTCAGCAGCGGCAAATGCGCGAGATTGTCAGCCGCTATCTGATCGAGAAACTGAAGGAGAAGTTGGTGGCAGCCGAATGAAAGAAATGAAATTCTACGGTACCGCGCTTCCCGGCCTCGAGGTCGAACCCTACAGCGGTAAATTGATCGTCATCGAAGGGACTGATGGCGTGGGCCGTTCGACCCATGTTGCGTTGCTTCGCACCTGGTTGGAAGCTGCCGGTCATGCGGTGCTGGACACGGGCATGACCAGATCGGTGCTGGCCGGACGCGGAATCAAAAACGCCCGCGCGGGACATACCCTCGGCCGCCTGACGATGCAGTTGTATTACGCGACAGATCTGGCCGACCGCCTCGAAAACCAAATGTTGCCGGCATTGCGGGCCGGATTTATCGTCCTCACGGATCGCTATATTTATTCGGCGATTGCGCGCGCAGTCGTGCGCGGAGTGGATCCCGGTTGGATCCGCCGCCTCTATGGCATCGCGCTGGTGCCTGACGCCGTTTTTTATTTGCGGTTGAAGGCGCCTGAAGATTTGGCGGCAAGAGTCCTCGCTTCGGGCCGCGGTTTTGATTTCTGGGAATCGGGAATGGATCTGGGTCTGGCGAATGACTATTACGACAGCTTTGTCGCTTATCAGAAACGTCTGCTCCGAGAGTTTGATCGGATGAGCCGGGAATACGGATTTCAAACCATCGATGCTTCGAAACCGATCCGGCGGGTAGCCGGTGTCCTCAGGAGATCAATCTCTCGCATAATCGAAGACGAGCCGGCGGCAAATACCCAGGAGCAGTTGAAGGTGAAGCCAGTGACTCCGGCTGCGGCCACGAAGCCCGGCGACTGAGGAGTCCGAAACCGCATGAAGATCGCCGCGATTGACGTCGGATCGAACTCCATCAAACTGATCGTCGTGGATGCTGCCGCGAGCGATTCGTTTGCAGTGCTGGCGCGCGACAAAGCGGCGGTGCGCCTCGGTCACGACACGCTCAGACTCGAACGGCTGTCCGCTGACGCGATCGAACGCGCCGCACAATGCATTAAGAGTTTTCGCTCGATCGCTGAAACGCGTGGGGCTGAAAAGATCTTTGCCGTGGCCACTGCCTCAGTCCGCGAAGCAGGCAATTCCGCTCAGTTCATCAAAGAAGTAAAGCGTATTGCCGGCGTCTCTGTGGAAGTCTTGTCGTCGATTGAGGAAGCTCGCCTGATCGGCGTCGCCGCTTCCCAGGGTTGCGCAGCTCCGGGGACTTCAATCCTAAACATCGACATTGGCGGCGGCTCGACTGAGATGTCGTTCATGCGCAATGGCGCGCCCGCCAACCTCCTGTCAGTTAAGTTAGGCGCCGTCGGCACCACCGAAAAGTTCCTCTACTCTGATCCACCGAAAGCAAAAGAGCTCCGAGCGCTGCGCGAAGAAGTGCGAGCCGCACTCGAGCGGCCGGCGCGCGAATTGATTGGGTCAAGGTGGCAACAGGTCACCGGGACATCGGGCACCATTCTCGCGATTGGCATGGCCCTGAGGCTGCGGGCCCTGAGCTCGCCTGAGCGACAAGCGGAAGGCGCCCGTCCGGCGGGTGACGAAATCACGCTTCCCAAACTGATTCGGTTTAATTCCCGACTGGCTGAGATGAGCACCTCTGAAAGACGGCGCGTTACCGGCATCAGCCTCCAACGATCCGATATCATCATCGGAGGCGGCCAGATTCTGGAAGGTGTGATGCAGGCATTGCGGATCGAGACCCTGCGAACGTGCGGTTGGGCCTTGCGTGAAGGAGTCTTGATCGACCGCCTGCGCGGGATTGAAGCCGAGTCACGCGAAGAATCAGTGAGCTTCACCGATCACCGGCTCAAGGCCGTACACGCCGTGGGCCGCCGCTTTGGATATGAAGAAACGCACGCGCACCAGGTGGCCAGAAACGCCGAGCGCATTTTCGATTACCTGACTAAGACAGGATTGAGTGACCTGAATCGGCATCATCGGACGCTGCTCTCTGCGGCGGCGCTCTTGCACGACGTCGGTTATCACATTGCGCACGAATCCCATCACAAGCATGCGCTGTATTTGATCAAACATTCGGAGCTGACGGGATTTTCGGAAGCTGAGCGTGATGTAATCGCAAATGTGGCGCGTTACCATCGCGGCCCGGAACCCAAAGAACGCCATGAGTTTTTTGCGGTCCTGAACCAGACGGACCAGGAGACTGTCAGAAGCCTGGCGGCAATCCTGAGGATCGCGGACGCGTTGGATCGGCGGCACGATAATCGAATCAGCGACTTGCGCTGTACCCGCAATGGACGGGTGATGCAGCTTGAAATGCAGAGTGTCAGCAATTGCGATCGAGAAATCGCTGCTGCCGAGCAGAAGTGCGGATTGTTCGAGCGGGTTTTCAACTGCCGGCTGACCTTCAGCCGTCGCGCTGCCGCGAAGCGGGCCAGAACTGTTTGATGAAATTCGGTTTGTCCTGAGTCATTGTGAAAGCGAAACGTATTCCCGGCCTCGACTGCTCGGCGCCGGCGGATCAAATGATTCGCCTGGTGTTGCGGACTCAGTTGAGGACGATGTGCAACCTGCGCGCGCGGGCTCTGGATTGGTCTGACCCTGAAGGCGTGCATGAAATGCGCGTGCTTTCCCGGCGGATGCGAAGTGCGATTAGTGACTTTGAAATCCACCTGCGAAAGCCCGGTCTTCCGGTTAGGAAATTACGCGCAATTGCCAAAAGCCTCGGCGTAGTCCGCGACGAAGATGTAGCGCTGGCGGCCCTCGAGGCACTGAGAGCCGACGCGTCCGAGGACGTGGCCGTAGGAATCGACAGTCTTCTTGAGGAGCGGCGCCAGCGGCAAACAAAAGCCCGCGCCGATCTCATGAAGGCCATAAACTCGACAGCTTTGCGGCAATTCCAGACCGAGTTTCAAGCAAAGGTGCGCACACTCGCCACCGTAGCCCCCAAAACCCCTCCCGGCCAAAGTGTCGCGGCACCCACTCTTACTTTCCGAAAAGTGGGGGCGCGGGCGATCGCTGGAAGGCTGAAGGACTTTCGGGCCGCCGTGCAATCGATATATTTTCCGTTTGAGATAGATAAGATTCACCAGCTACGCATTCTGGCGAAGCGGCTTCGGTATGCAGTCGAGCTGTTTCGCTTCTGTTGGGGGAAGGACCTCGAAGAGACGGCTCAGGAAATCGCCGGGCTGCAAACGTCGCTCGGAGAGCTGCACGACTGCGATGTGTGGATTGAGTACTTGGGAAAGCGTCTGAAGCGCGTTTCCGGTAAAGAGAAACTCGATCCGGAAAGTTTGAGAGTTCGCGCCGGTTACATCTGGTTGTTGCGTCACTTCAGCAAAAAGCGAACTGCTCACTACCGCAGCGCGCTGGCCCGTTGGCAACAATGGGAAACGAATGGGTTTCTGGACGAATTGAAATTACTTATCAGGGAATCACCTGTCCCTCAAGAAACAGAAAGGCCGCACTAAGTGCGGCCTTCGCTGTTCATATTTATCTGACGCGAACTATTTTTGTTCGGCTGCGGTCTTGATTTGCTCCTGCATGCGCGTGTGATAGTCCTTCACAAAATCCTTAAAGGCGCCGTGTCCCCAGCTCGTGTAGAAGTCGTACTGCTTCATCTCGCTGTAGACCTTGTCAAAATCCCATTTGTAGAACTCAAAGCGATAAACCGCGCCCATCGCTCCCGTCCGGTGCCTGCCGCCGGCACAATGCACATAAAACTTTCCTGTGGCCGGATCATTTACCGTCTTCAGGAACTCCTCGATGCTTTGCTGAGTTGGATATTTCTTGGCAATCATCGGGATGTGGACGTATTTCATTCCGAGAGATTCAACCATCGGTCGCTCGTATCGTTCCGGATCATCACGCAGATCGATGACTGTCTTAATTCCGAGAGCGGCGAGGTCTTTGTAGTCGTTCTTTTTCGGCTGCGCTCCCCGGTAAAAGCGCGCATCCATCTGCCCGAAGTTCTTGATACTGACGGCGGGGTTGTTAACTGGTTTTAAACTGTCGGCTTCCTGTGCCTGACATCCGATTGCGATGGAAAGGCCGAGGATTAATGTTCCTAAAACTTTTCGAGAAAACACCTGCGTTTGCATCAATGATCTCCTGTGGGTTTTGCAGTCCTTGACCATTAGTAAACCGGCCACTCGGGCCATATGACAATACGCAAGATAGCACTGCCGGGTTCCAGGAACAAGATTTTCACGGGGGTTTGGGAGCGCTCATTTTGCGTCACTTTGCGTCTTTGCGACTTTGCGTGAAATGTGTAGGTTTTTCACGCCAAGACGCAAAGTGGCAAGGGACATTCTGGGGCTTTCTCAAAAGATTTGTTTCACGCTAGAGTTCTGGTTGAATCTGACACGTGAACATTGACGCCTATCTCGAACGCATTAACTACCGGGGCGCGCGTACTGCTACAGCCGAAACGTTACGCGCGCTGCAAGTCGCGCATCTGCTCGCCGTGCCTTTCGAGAATTTGAGCATTCATAACCACGAGCCAATCATCCTCAACGAAGATGCGCTATTTGAAAAAATCGTAATGCGCCGGCGCGGGGGCTTTTGTTATGAATGCAACGGACTGTTTGCTTCGTTGCTGGGCGGGCTGGGTTTCGACGTGTCGATGCTTTCCGCAGAAGTTGCCAACGCCAACGGCGGCTTCAACGATCCGTTCGACCACATGACGCTGCTGGTCAGATTGGAACAGCGATGGCTGGCCGATGTGGGATTCGGTGATTCGTTTCTTGAGCCGTTGCTGCTCGATGAGCGCAGCGAGCAGGTGCAGGGGAATCGCGCGTATCGGCTCGACGCTGACGGCGACTACCTAACCTTGAGCCAACGTGATGGCGGCGAGTGGGAGCCGCAATACCGGTTCACCTTGCAGCCTTACCAATATGAAGACTTCGCGGGGATGTGTCGCTATCATCAAACTTCTCCGCAGTCGCACTTTACTCAAAAACGTATTTGTTCTCGCGCTACTGAAGAGGGCGGGCGAATTACGTTGAGTGATTTGCGTTTGATCACGACGTCGGGTGACGGCGCCCGTTCCGAACGACTCCTGGAAAGGGAAGGGGAGTACGATGTCGTATTGCGTGAGGAGTTCGGGATCGAGGTGAAAAGTCCGGGATGATGTGAATCGTGGAGACTTTAGAAAGGCCCGCAGGGCCGAAATGTAATAGCCCCGAGCGTCAGGTCGAGGACACTGTCTTCGCGCCTTCAGATTACGAACCTCTAGTCGGCAAGTATCGTATTATTCCTCGGCGATGGATCTGATCTCCACAATAGCAATCAGCATGGGCGCCTCGTGGGTGTCCGGCATTAACCTTTACGCCACGGTGGCGACGCTGGGCCTGCTGGGTCGCTTTGCCCACCTGAAGCTGCCGGGCGAACTGGATGTGCTGACGAGTTGGTGGGTCATCGGCGTCGCACTCTTCCTCTTCGTGGTCGAGTTTGTAGCTGACAAGATTCAGGTCGTCGACAGCATTTGGGACGTCATCCACACCTTCATACGCATTCCGGCCGGCGCCGTCCTGGCAGCAACTGCCTTCGGGGAATTCGATAGAAGCATTCAGGTAATTGCCTTGCTGGTGGGTGGCAGCCTGGCCGCCAGTTCACACGGCACCAAAGCCGCAACCCGAGCGCTGATTAATGCCAGTCCCGAGCCGTTTTCGAATATCGCAGCCAGCGTGCTCGAAGATATTTTGGTGGTCGTGTCTATTCTGCTCGCGGCTTTTCTGCCCGTGCTTGTCTTCTTTGTGATTGGCGCCGGCCTGGCGTTCTCACTTTGGATCCTGCCGCGAATAATCAGGTTCTTCCGGCAAGTCTTTCGCAGAATCCGCCGGCTGTTCACCCCGGCGCCGGCGTGAGGTTCTTCACCGAATATCTCTATTGGGAATAGAAATCTGAGAGGGCTAACTTGAAAAACCCTTGATGAGAATGATTTCCGTCGAGTTCGTACCACGCACCAGCGCAAAGCGCTTGCCGTCCTGTGAAGGTCGAAAGTTGAAAATTAACTCTGAGGTGAACTTCGTCAGTTGCTTTGGCGTTCCGCCATCAACGGGAATGGTCCAGAGATTACTCACCGAATCGTTGTCTTCGCTGTAGATGAGCGTTCGTTCATCGGTCATCATCCACTGCCTTGTCTTGGGCGGAACGTCAAAAACCTTGACTAATTCTCCGCTCTCGAATGAAACGAGGGCCGCGCGCCAGCGTGGCGGTTTGGCCTGCTCGTCGTAATACTGGCCGGACATTAGTCTTCCGTCGGAGAGGGATTGTCTGACTTGAAAGACCAAATCATTGAGCTGCACTGGGTCGCCGCCGTCTGAAGATACTTTCCACGTACGCGCACGGTCCGACCTCCAGGACTGAAAAATCACCCATTTCCCATCCGGCGAGGGCAGTGGTTGATAATCGCCCCATACTCCCTGGGTTAGTTGCTTCGCGTTGCTTCCATCCATATCGATCCGCCAGACGTGGGGCACGGCACCAGTGGGATTTGAGGTAAAGAAAATATGTCGGCCATCAGGCGAAACCTTTCAGGTGACATGTAACCAATGGTCCCCAGAATCGCGCCCGGAGTGGAATGGTGTTGCATTAAGGCGGTGGCCACGTCACTCGATTCGGCAACTCCGGGCGCCGGGCCCTTTTGCTCGATCAGCTTGGCCAGACCGAAATCGAGAATCTTGGTGTGACCCTCGCGACTGATCATTATGTTGTCGGGCTTCAGATCGCGATGCACGATTCCCGCCGCGTGTGCTTTTGCCAGCCCGTCCGCCGCATGTTGCAGATATCGCAGCAGCTTTGACAGATCGGTTTGCCGTTTGTGAATCAGGTCGCGCAGCGTGTGGCCGTCGACAAACTCCATGGCGATGAAGTTGACTTCGTCGCTCGCGCCGATTTCGTAGATGTGAGCGATGTTGGGATGATTCAACGCCGCTGCCGAAGTCGCTTCCTGTTCGAACCGGCGCATGCGGTCCTGATTAGAAGCGAGCTCAATGGGAAGGATCTTGAGCGCCACCTTCCGATGCAACTGCGTATCTTCCGCCAGGTACACCTCGCCCATGCCGCCCGCGCCAATTTGCGAGCGAATCTCGTAACGGCCAAGGATGGTGCCTGGGGAAAGGGTCATATAGAGTGCCGCGGCTTGACGCCGCTTTTAATAGTCATCGTCAACTTCGTCATGAAGTCAGAACCGGGAGCGGTAGCGACCGGGTGAATGCTGTAGTCCAGCTCGTTTCCAACGTTAATTGAGACCAGGTCGCTACCGCTCCCTGTTCTGACTTATGGGTTGCAGGCCTACCCTTTTGAGCAGCTCCGCCAGCCGCGGATCGCTGCGAAGATTGTCGAATCGGGCATCGGCCACCAGATAGTTGAAGTTGATCGACCGCTCAGCCATTGCTTTCTCGAGCCACAAGAACGCCTGGTCCCGATCGTTAAGGCGCGTGTAGAAAAGTGCGATGTCCCCCGGCGAGACATAAGTGCTTTTTGAACGCTCGAGCAAAACGTCGAGACGGTTCTTCCAAACGCCTTTGATTCCTGACTGGGCGAAAACTCTCCTTACCTCGGTTACGGTTTCCGGCGTCGAACCCTTCAGTCGTTCGTCCACCGAAGCTTCGTGCTTTCCCTGGGCCTCGTAAACTTTCGATAGCGTGCTGTGCGCGACGCCATAGTTTGGATCCAGCTCAAGCGTCTTGTGGAGTTGCAGGATCGCTTCGTCATAGCGCCGCGCCAGGTACAAGACGTCCCCAAGATTCTCGTTTACCGGAAGCGCGAGCGGGTCAAGCTCACGGGCCTTGCGCGCTTCGGCAATCGCTTCGTCAAGCCGGCCCAGCGCCGGCAGAAAAAGCGAGTATCGCTGGTGCGCGGTAGCATAATTTGGATTCAATTCAATGGCCAGCTTGAATTCTCGTTCGGCGCCCCGCCAGTCCCAATCATTAACCGTCTTGATTGCCGCCAGGATCGCATGACCTTCGGCCAGTTTTGGATCGATCTCCAAAGACTTGTTCGCGGCCGCCTTCGCTCGTTCGTAAGCGTCCTTCGGTTCGACGTGGCGGTACCAGCCCCTTGAAAACCACGCGTCTGCCAGTCCCGCGTAC
>DATENS010000338.1:0-3604 GCA_035274925.1 Pyrinomonadaceae bacterium
TACTCGCGTTGCTGGCTTCATCTCATATGGACGACCCTTGACCGCGAGCCGATGCTCGTCAAACCCGCGGCCGCTCAGGTTTCACGCTTCTTATCAAAGTATGCCTCGGAGAAGGATATCTACATGAAGATCAATTACTTCAATGCTGAACATGTGCATACCCTGATCGATCTCCCCACAAGCAAATCAATTGAAGAGGTCGCGCAACTTTTAAAAGGAAGCTCGTCCCATTGGATAAATCAGAATCGACTCTTGCGAGGACGGTTCTGGTGGGGACGGGGTTACGGAGCATTCTCAGTATCTCATTCGCACGTCGATCAGGTTGCTGCCTACATCGCCAATCAAGAAGAACATCATCGCAAAAAGTCTTTCGATGAAGAGTTTGAATTGTTCGTAAAAAGGTATGGTTTGGAGTGGCGTGAGGAAAGAAACCGTTGAAACGGCTTCGTCTCTTTGGTGATCACCCGATCACCTGGCTAAAGCCAGGTGCTAATGAGACCCGATTATTCCTTGTAGTAATTGAACACCGCCTCGTAACGATAGCCCCGCTTATCCCCGCTGATCGGCACCAGGAAGATATCGATCTCACCCATCTGTTCGTGACTAAGGTGGTAAATTCCCTGAGCCAGGCCGGACTCTCCCGGACCATTGAAAAAGATCGAGAAGCGTTCCATTCCACCTTGCTCGTTTTCTTTGGCAAGATAGCCCTTCACTTCTGTGAGCTTCAACGCAATTGCCTTTTGATTGACCTCGGTCTGAAACTCAGTTCCGGTGTGTTTTGAAAACTCTTTCTCAGTGAGATTTGACATGAGATTGTCCACGCAGATTACACAGATCAAGAACCTAAATCAAAAGAGGTAGTGTCCTATATCTTCAGGTTCTTCTTTGCGTCTTATGGAACCTCTTTGCGCCTTTGCGTGAAATATCAGGTAACAAGAACATTTTCTCGCAAAGACGCCAAGAGAATCATAAGGCGCCAAAACAAATCTATCTGTGTAATCCGCGGATGTTATTGCACCGGCTTATCCGAGCGGCCCGCCGGACCGCCACCATGATCGTCTCCGCGAACGACACCTGTTTGATCCACAAAGAAGGACCGCTTGCCCGTCTTACCGTATTCGATCGGCAGGGCGGTTACTTCAAAGCCGCTTCCCGACGTGGTGAGATCGAATCGGTAACCATATTTATCCAGCACTTCTTTGGATACCAGGTTCTCTGCTATCAACTGGTCCATCGAACCGTAACTCCCGTTTCCCTTATCACTCTTGAAAGTAGTCTCGGCGCCCGCAATCATCTGCAATACGCTCATGGCGATCATCTCGTTCATTTCGGGCGAGCCTTCCTTCATCGCCGACATCGCTGCGCTCGTTCCGGCCACCATTGCGAGAATTAGATTTTTAGGCAAGTGCAGCTCGTGCACTGTGCCGAGACCGTCGTGCGAGAGCGCGTACGTGATTGCACTCGACTTCGGACTCAACTGCATGAGGAAATCGCGCATCTCATTGTCCATCGTCGACGCCTGCTTACGCACCTGCTCCTGGTAGCCTTCCATTAACGCGGGAGATACATAGACCTCTCCGAGCGTCTGCCGCGGCTGCCAGTGGCGCGCGGTGCGAAACACATTGTTTGAGCTGAGCGTCTGACGGTTGGTGTTCGCATCAGCCACGCGCCGAACGGTAGCCGAGTCTGACAGCACCAGGAAATTTCCGATAAAAGCATACGAAACGACGCCAGCGTAATTGACGATCTCGCTGTCACCGCGGCGCTCGACTTGCGCCAGCAGGTTGGCAGCCCCAATTCCCAGCCCGTCGAACACACGCGGCATCAACCGGCGCGCCGCGTCGCGATCGCGAATGGCCAGCAAAAAGATCGGCGCATCCTTGCCCTGCTCCTGCTCATTACCCGAATCAGCTGACGAGGTTGTCGGCGGCGCCGGAATCCCGAATGCGCCGAACGAATTCATCGTCTTGAGCGATGCAGCCACCGCCAATTCATTTCCCAGGACCGGAAGCAGATCGTCACTAAACTTGATGCCGGCTTTCTTCTCGAATTCTACAAATCCATCGGGCTGTTCTTTCGCACCCACGGGCATTCGTTTGCTGGCTGTGCGCGCACTCACTTCAGCCTGCTTTTTCATTTCCGAGTAGGTCTTTGAAAAATCGATCGAGGCACTGACGAAAACTTCAATGTCATCAGGAAGCACTGACGGCGCGTCGGCGACAAATGCCGGTCCGGAGATCAACTGAGGAACGAAAGGTATGGTGAGGCGTTTGGCGTTCGGCCCATCGATAAGAATTGCTTTCACGACATACTCGTCGTTGTTCAGGCCCAGCGCCGCCCCGATCGCGTCGGGCCATTGCGGTTCGCCCTGGCCCAGCAAACCCAGCATGCTCCCGATTTGGTTCGAAGCCACCCGCTGGGCCGCCTCCTCTTTCGTCGGTGTTGGCGTCGGCGACGGCGGCATGATGGTAAGCGTACCTCGGGTTACCGTCCCGGTGGAGGTAGTTTGTCCATCAAGCTCAACCTGCACTTGCACGCTGTTGGAATTCGGTTCCTTCGCACGGGCTTCGGCGATCTTACTTTCCAACTCGGCTTCGGCTTCCCGCTGAATGCGCGCCTGTTCCTCTTCCGATATCACCGTTGGTGACGGTTTTGGTTTCGTGCGGTCTTCTAACGCAACGTTAAAGAACAGAAAGACGGACTCGTTTGAGAACCGGTCGCGCGCCACGCGAAAGTTGTGGTTCTCGGCGAGTAGTCCGGCGGTCTTGGATTGCAACTTCTCGATCTTGAAACTCTTGTCACTGATGAAGACCAAATTCCCGGAATGGGAAAGCACGAATCGCGGTTGTGGTTCTGGTTTGGGAGCGTCGGGCGCGGCAATGGGCGCCTGTCCCTTCGATTCGACAATTACCTTTGGCGAAGCAGTCGGCTTGGCTGTTTCGTTCTTTTCGGTCGCCGGTTGAACAGCTGGTGACTTGGCTTCTTCCTCCGTCTTCTCTTCCGTGGGAACAGGGAGAGGGGGCATCACCGTGGGCAGAAACTTGTCGAGCTTGGGCGCAAATTTGGCGGCTTCTTCGGGCGTCGCAAACTCAATCGCCACAAACATCGACGGGATGTCGGTACGCGCGGGCCAAGTCGCAAACATCAGGCGGCACGTGGCCAAAGCCTCGGCGTTCTTTTTCAAAAAATCTACAACGGAATTGAATTCAGGGCCGGGGTTGGCGAGCTTGAGAATGGGCTCAACAATCTCTCCCGCACCGCCGGTGGTCAAGAGCGATCCGACGCCGCGCACTTCGCCATAGAGCTTGTAGCTATCGTCCGACAGCAATGTCTCGAAAGTTGGTTCCGCTTTTGTCGCGACTTCTTGTGGCGGCGCGGCCTTTGGCGGCGTGGGTTGCTGAGCGCGAAGGGGAGAAGCTAGTAGGGCGATCGCGAGAACGAGAGAAACGATCGCAGAAAAGTGATAGCGACGGAGGAAGGAGATCTTCATGACCAGTACCTCACTAGCGATTCAACGCGACCGGAGCATATCAGATTGCGACTGGAGCGCAAGCGTCTCGCTTGCAGTGAGCGCGAAGCGCGAAAACACGGTCGTGAAGACAGT
>DATENS010000339.1:0-40417 GCA_035274925.1 Pyrinomonadaceae bacterium
GCGCAGCACCCGCAATGCACGCGCAGTGATGTCTTCCAGGTTGCCGATCGGCGTGGCGACGATGTAGAGCGCGCCGGG
Source organism: Pyrinomonadaceae bacterium (assembly GCA_035274925.1). Classification (GTDB taxonomy): domain Bacteria; phylum Acidobacteriota; class Blastocatellia; order Pyrinomonadales; family Pyrinomonadaceae; genus UBA11740. The sequence continues at coordinate 79 of DATENS010000339.1, forward strand.
CATAAGGCGAGCATTTTGGCATTGCGTTGAGACAAACTAAAGCCCCGCTCGCCGGTGAGGCGGCCGCGGGGCCTGAGTGGCGCGAGCCTGAGGCTCGCGCGCTCTTGTGAGAACCATTAGTAACGCAGTCTCAGATCATACGCGTCGGCAAGCGTGTTGAGACCGGATCTCAACTCGCTGAGATCAGCATCCACGTCGGTGCTTCCCGTACGCAATCTCAGGTAACGATCGAGATCTAACCCCATGTTAATTACTCGGCGTGCCTCGTCCGCGCTGTCGCGCAGATTACGGCTGCGGTTTGACGCAACTCGCAGATCCTGGAGCGCCATCCTGAAGTTACGCACCTGGTCGACTCCTGCACGGTTGTTGTTGCCGACCCAGAACAGGCCCAGCACTCTTCTTCCGCGATTATTAACGCTTAGGTCATTTTCCAGTCGCGCACTGGCATTATCCAACCGGTTAATTGCCTGACGAGCATCGCGCCGATCGGTACGATCATAACCGCTAGGGTAGTCACGATTGTATATCTGCGCCGACGCCACAACTGGGATCGCCAGCATTAGAAGAGCGGTAGCCATCAACAATCTCATAAATATTTTGTATTTCATTTTCTCGCCTCCTCGATAGAATCCTCCTCAAAAAAAGCATTCACTAAATAGGACGCAAATCGCTGGCACGCGGTTCACACAGCAAGGGAAACGTGCGCGCATCACAATCAACTCTCAAGAGTCTTAAGACGATTAGAACAAAACTAGCGGTTAATGCTTGATGAGGAGCGAGATATGGGCCTGGATTCCGTCTTCGCTGAGGACTGATTTCTTTCCGTGCTTGTCGTGGACAAACCAACGCGGCGACCCATTTGATGAACGCATGAGAAGAAGTTCAGCGTTGAAGCGCGGCCGGCCAAAATGTTTGATGTTGGCGCAAGCGAGGCCGCCCCCACGGACGATCCCGTCGCGGGGAGTTCTGGGCCAGCCACTTTCAATCGTGAGGGCGCGCACTCCAGAGCGAAGGGTCACGCGCTTTCCGACCATCGTGGCATTGCCGCGCGCAAATCGATGCGTCTCGTCCTGTTCGATTTGAATTCCGGCTCCTGCCCGATTTGCTTTTCCGGCCATCAAGACCGCCACTTCCACCAACCACTCGGTAGCCGTCCGGCGTAGCAGGTCATTCTGCCGGCGCAGATCGAGGTAATCAGCGATGTCTCGACGGCCTGATGCGCGTGCTTTCTCTTTCGCGTTCGCTAACGCCAGGTCCCAAGCTTCGTCCAGTTCGGTCATGTGAATGAAAAGGAAGAAAAGAGCCTGTTGATAATTCGGCCCTTTTCCTTTTGAATTGGCTCAGATGTTATCATGCCCGCCCGATTTGTCTCTCCTTAATCAAAGGCGCTTTACGAGATCTCGCTCCCCTATGAAAAGTGTGCGAATGAGAAGCCTCAATCGCTTTGCGGCGGTGCTGATCATCCTGCTCGGTCTTGTGCCCACGCACGTCGAGCCGGCTCTTAATAAGCGCGCATCCGTCGACGTCGCCAAACAGGAACGCAAGCGGCTGGTGTTGCTGATCGTCGTGGATCAGTTCCGTTACGATTACCTGACCCGCTTCGGCGATCTGTTCGAATCAAAGGGCATCGGACGGCTGATGCGCGAGGGCGCAAGTTGGACGCATGCCAATTACGACCAGGTGCCAACATATACCGCCCCCGGGCATGCCAGCCTGATGACCGGATCGTGGCCGCGGCAGAATGGAATCGTGGCCAACGACTGGTTCGAACGCGAAACGGGTAAAAAAGTGACTTCGGTGACTGATGAGACCACGAAACTGCTCGAGGGCCTTCCCAACGCCACCGGATACAGCCCGCGCCGATTGTTGTGCTCGACAGTCGGCGACGAACTCCGTCAGGCCACCAACAATCGATCGAAAGTAATTGGAATCTCAGCGAAGGGGCGCTCCGCGATTCTTCCTTCCGGACGTCGGGCGTCGGCCGCTTACTGGTACAGCATGGACAACGGCAACATGGTCTCGAGCACGTACTATTTCAATCGCGTGCCGGACTGGGTCGAACAGTTCAACCGCCGGCACATGGTTGACGAATGGTTCGGGGCGCGATGGGATCGGCTCCTGCCGGAGCGAGAATATTTCAAGCGCGCGGGTCAAGACGAAGTGCCATGGGAAAATCTCGACAAGGCTTCGCGTGATTCGAATTCCTTTCCACATTTCGTTACCGGCGTAGCCGCGTCGCCCGACAAATCCTTTTACCGCGCCATTGATTACTCTCCGTTCTCGAACGACTTGCTTTTAGCCTTTGCCCAAACTGCGATCACGAACGAGAAGCTGGGCGCGGACGACGAGACGGACGTGCTGACCATTAGCTTTTCCGCGAACGATCATGTGGGCCATCGGTTCGGCCCCAATAGCCAGGAAGTAATGGACATGGCGCTGCGCGTCGACCGCCAAATCGGCGCGTTGCTGGATTTTGTCGATGCGCAGGTGGGACTGCGAAACACTGTCGTGATCTTCAGTGCCGACCACGGAGTCGCGCCCGTGCCCGAGTATCGCAGGGCACGAAAACTTTCCGGGCGGCGCACGCCGGAGGCGGACTTCCGAAAAGTAGTCGAGGACGGATTGAAGAAACGGTATGGCGCGCGCGCCGGTGATTACATCCAAACGTTCGGAACCCGCAAAGAACCCGGGGTCATCAACGCAAACATTTATCTGAACTATGCAGCGCTAACTCGCGATGGAGTCGATCAAGCCGAAGTTGAGCAGGTGGTCGGCAAGCTCGCCATGCGCGTGCCGGGCGTCAAAACCTACTTCACGCGCACTCAGTTAGAGAACAACGATATATCGCTCTCTAATCCAATTGCCCGGCGTGTGCGGAACGGCTTCTATCCAGCTCGAAGCGGCGATGTCATTGTGGTTCTCGAGCCTTACGAATTCCTTTTCGAAATACCTTCTGATCCGGCTGACACCCTTTGGACCGCCACGCATGGATCAGCCTTTGGTTATGACACGCACGTTCCTTTGATTATCATGGGGCAGGAATTCGTGGCCGGAAAATACAAAAAACCTGCCACACCCGCGGACATCGCTCCTACTGTAGCGAGAGTTCTGGGGATGTCTCCGCCGAGCTGCTCATCGGGTCGTGTATTAAGTGAAGCGTTTGCGACGAGCCAACAAAAGCGATGACCAGCACGAGAGATTTGGAAAGCAAATAATGAAACTAACCGGAAATCCGAGAACTGCAGCTTTTGCCCTCGCCATGATGGCGATGTTGTCTTCATGGCTGGTGCTTGTGAACAGTGGGAGTGCCCAGGACAAGTTGCCGCCTCCTAGCGGTCACATCAACGATTTCGCCGCCGTTGTCGATCCCGCCGGCAAGCAACGGCTCGAGACTGTTTTGGAAAAGTTAAAAGAACGCACGAACGTCGATCTGATCGTCGCGATCGTAAAAACAGCCGGCGCCGAAGATCTCTACGACTACTCATTACGTCTGGCGGGTGAATGGAACATCGGCACGCGGACCAATCCGCGGAAGAGTGTCCTGCTCATTATTACCGCCGACAATGGAAGATTCTTTGCACAATTCAGTCGCGCGGCGCAGACCGCGCTTCCCGACGGCCTGATTGGTGAAATGGGCAGACGCATGCGGCCGAAATTTGAGGCCGGCGACTTCAACGGCGGGCTGCTGGTTGGAATTCAGACGTTTACCAACACTCTGGGTGAGCAAGGCGGCTTTACCTTTGCGCAATTGGATCCCCAGGAAGGCGAAACCCTGGTCGCGAAGACTCGACCTCGGACAGTCGAAGCTCCGGCCACGCCAACACCGGCAACCACTGAGACGCCGGTACCGGACGTAAGCCCAACTCCGACGCCGGTTGAGTCGCATTCACCTCAACCAACTGTCACGCCGACGCCCGAGACCAGTCCGAGTCCGACGCCGACCCCCACGCCCGTCGAAACGCCGACGCCCGCGGAAACACCGCAGCCGGAAGTTCCTTCGCCAACTCCGACTCCAATTGCCGAACCCACTGAAACTCCCGCAGTGGCCACGCCGACGCCTGGAGCTTCGCCGGTTGCCAGTGTCGAAATTGCGAAGGGTCCGGCTCGGCCCACGCGAACTCCGGCGACGCGCCCCGATCCTGAAGGTGAAAAAGAAGAAGTCGAGCTGGCGCTTACCAAGCCTGTCGGCGAACGCGTAGATCTTTTGAAAGCATTTATCGCGGCGCATCCGAAATCAGTGGCCGTGCCGCGCGCCTATGAGCTGATTGCCGCGGCGCGCGCGATCATGGGCGACCAGAAATTGCAGGCCGGTGACGTTGAGGGCGGGCTGGCATTATTTCGCCTGGCAATGGCCGAAACTCCTGCGGAAATGTCGGACCGCTTCTTCGCGGAAGTAATCGCGCGCATTCCCATGAATCTGTTTCTGCGCGGCCAGCGCGACGCTGCGATCGAGGCAGCCCATCGCGCCGAGAGTTTGGCTAAGCTGAATCCGAGTCGCCTGGTGGCGCTGGCCCAGTTTTACTTGGGCATCGAAGATGTCTTTGAAGCTAACCGGCTCGCGGAATTGAGTGTGCAAACCGCGCCCGATCTTGCCGGTGCGCACCAGGCACTGGGCGCGGCCCGTCACATCGCGCTCAGGCTCGATGATGCCCAGGCCGAATACTCGCGCGCCCTTGCGCTCGATCCGAAATCAAATGCCGCCAAACTTGCGCTCGCGGATTTGAAGAGGGCGTCGGGAGAGAGCGAAGCCTCGCTCACTCTCTATCGTGAAGTTTTGCAGGCTGAGCCGAAAAGTGGCGCGGCCCGCGCCGGCGTGATCTTGTCTTTGTTAGAGCTGGGCCGAAAGCCTGAAGCGGAACAGGAAATAATTGTGGCGCTCAAAGAAAACGACAAGACGCGCATCCTGCCAGTCCTCGTGGGCGCTGCCTACTGGTACGTGGCGCATGACGATCCCACGCGCGGTCTTGAGCTGGCACAGCTGGCAATCACGATCGAACCGCGATACTCGTGGGCCCAAATTGGTTTTGCGCGCGCGCTTGTGGCCGACGGCCGGCCGTTGGAAGCGGAGGGGGCGTTGCGATACGTACGCCAGTTTGGCCGATTTCCGACAATGGATTACGAACTTGCCAACGTGCTGGCGCAAATCGGCTTGTACGACGAGGCTGTCGCTGAACTAACGAAATCGTTTTCGCTTAAAGATGGCCAACTGGAAACCAAACTGGCCGGACGCGTTACGTCTAAAGCAGCCAACTTCACCGATCTGCTCGCGCTCGAACGGCGCGCTGCCATTTTTCAAAACAAGTCAGCGGACTCCGAGGCGAATGCCAAAATCATGCGAGGGCTTTTGGCATTTGTCGCAGAGCTGGATCCGCCCGGCGGGCGCTCGCCCAAAGAAGAAGCGGTGCTCGCCGCCGCGCAGGAGTTTATTGGCGGCAACGATCCGATGCGCACCTACCGCCAGGTCTATGTCGCTTCGAAGCTGCTTCGAAAGGGCCTGGCATATTCCAGCGTGTTGGAGTTGATGGACGGTGCGATGACCGGAGTTGAGGCTGCCTTGAGGATGCCCACTGCCACCATCGCCGTACAGCCGGACGAATTGGCCGACGAACGCGCGCGGGCATTGTCGCGAGGAACTTTGCCGGCCTTACCGCAAGCGGCGCGCGGGGCTCTGTCCGGGATATTGCGCGGCCGAATCGAAGATCTTGCGGGCATGGCCTTGTTCAATATGGACAAGCCGGTCGAGGCAGTTGCGCGATTGCGTTTGGCCGTGAGCGTGATCCCGCCGGGCACGCCTCTGGCGCGCGCGGCCACCTGGCATCTGGGCGCAGCGCTCGAAGCTGCCGGCAAGAACGATCAGGCCCTGCTTTACTACATCAAGAGTTACCTCGCGGGCCCGCCGGATCCGGTGCGCCGCGCCGTGATCGAAAACGTTTATAAGAAAGTGAACGGGACGCTCGACGGGTTGGACGACAAGATCGGACCAGGTTTTTCAGCGAGTCCCTCACCTACTCCAACCCGCACTCCTGATTGATTGTCACAGGCCGTCTGGATTTGGCTAGCAAAGATGTTCGCTGAGCTTGTCTATTTCTTTGTTCGCTTAGGTTAGGCGTTTTCTAAACTACGCTTGACGCGAAGCAGATCGAAAGTATACTACCCTGTCATTAACGGCTCCCCTGCCGCCCACATCAACGGATGTCTCCGGTGGTCAGCCTTCTTATTCACACCTATTTAGAACAGAAATCCAGGTTAAGGATACCCATTTGCACTTCGATTTAGCGGTGGACTCATATGGTTAAAACCTCTCTGATTGTAGCTCTCGTCCTAAGCGTCGGAATACTGCTTATCGCGACAGCACAGCACCTGATAAAACAAGAAGCCGCAAAAATGACGATTGAAACAAAGGGACTGCCTGAACTCGAAATAGAACTCGCCGCTCCGTACGGTACAGAATCCATGGAGCATGTTCTTTTAATAAACCGGGGACCCCACTACCTCTTGGCTTGCGACATCCGATTTGAAGCCACCAGCACCGACGGTCGCGTTCTTTCCGCCCGTAAAGTTCTTTATTCTTACCCCTTATTTGAAAGTGATCCCAGCAAGCGAATGAAGTTGCTAAAGTTGGAACCTGGAATCCATCCTAATTCAAGATGGTTAATCGGCTTTGATGAGACCGGCCTTCAACCTGTTATCTCAACCGTTCCTCCGTTTCAACGCGCTACCGTCAAAGACATTTTTCCAAAGTCAAACTACAAGCATCTTGTCATAACGCTGAGTGGTGCAATGACCGAGACCGGCGAGGTATACGGCCCGCTTGCCAAGGAATTCCTAGAGCACATAGAGGACAAGATCCGTAAGGAGAATAAACCATGAAGGTGGCAAAACTCCCTTCGAGAAAATACGCGATTTCGGTCGCCATATTGGTCGTTCTACCACTTTCAGCCGCATTCGTCTCGCCAATCCTAGCGCGAATAATTGCGTCAGCCCCGCCTACGCCCTTTGTCGTAACCAAAGTGAACCAACCCGCTTACGCTCAAGTAAGGGTATATTGTGCAAAGTCTGACCCAAAACATTGGGGAGATTTAGTTGGTAGCGCAAGACGGTCATGTCCTCACTACTCGGTGGAAAACAAGGTTAGGTGGGACTATGACGGCTCAGGTGGGGCAACTGGTATTTCTACCTCGAGACAAATCAATGGTGACCTTCGCGAGCTTGGGAAAAGAGTAGTCAAATGGAGCTGCGTTATTATTGGACACTTCTACTATGACGAGCAACTGGTTCATCGACCATGCGAAGGAATTTTTGTCGGAGAGCCTGATGTCTTTGGTGACATCGAGGAGTTGTCGTTTACTGAGGGCGTAGGTATCTCGCAACAGGAGTGCGGACAGGTGGGATTACCATGGGACTCCTTTATGAACGCGTGTGATGAGACTCCTAATAGCTGTTGGGCTACTGGTTGGCATTGGAACTTCCTAACCAACAGTTGCCAAGAGTTATTTCCTCTGCCAGGAGAAGGCGGGTGCGACCCGATTGACGCGGCCAATTGTATTGCACAGCAAAGCGGTTGGGCTTACGACTGGACCACTTGTACGTGTATCTGCGATAGCCAATGTCAGGGTTCACCGATTCTGATAGATGTTAGCGGTGATGGTTTTAGGTTGACTGACGGCGCCAAAGGCGTGACCTTTGACCTCCAATCGGACAGCCAGCCCGAACAATGGTCATGGACAGCCGCAAACTCTGATGATGCCTGGCTGGCGCTTGACCGAAACCGGAACGGCACAATCGATAATGGCGCGGAGCTTTTTGGTAACTTCACGCCACAGCCTGAATCGGCTAATCGAAATGGGTTTATTGCGCTTGCCGAATACGACAAGTTGGAAAATGGCGGGAACGCCGACGGCGTGATTGACAGCCGCGATCCGATCTTTTCCTCGTTGCGACTCTGGCAGGACATGAATCATAACGGTATCTCTGAGTCCTCGGAACTGCATAGGCTACCATCGCTGAGCGTTGAGTCGATCTCATTAAGCTACAAAGAATCAAAACGCACTGACGAGTACGGCAACCGGTTCAGGTATCGAGCTAAGATTGAGGATGCGCAACATTCACAGGTGGGCCGGTGGGCATGGGACGTCTTTCTGTTAAGCCGCTAAGACAACAACTCACGGAAATAAAGAACACCCGCCGGCCTTTGGGCCTGCGGGTGTTTGATCTCTAGCGACTGGAGTTTACTCGTTATCCCGTCGCTATCGCTCCGGGTTCTGACTAGCTTCGGAATCTGACTAATTCCCCGGACCCATCGCCGCCGTCTTCATCTTGCCTTCGGCGTCATATTCTTCCACGGTGCCGAACTTGGCGAGGATCTCGCGGGTCTTGGACGCATCACCGACCGCCACGATTTGCAGATGGTTCAGATCGACGTACTTTTGTGCAATCCGCTGAATGTCATCGGCGGTGATGGCTTCAACCTTGGCCGGATATGTGTCCCAGTAATTCGCCGGCAGTTCGTAGAGTTTCTGCGTAACGATGTTATTGAGGAGCTGCTGAGGACTTTCGAGCGAAAGCGCAAAGCCGCCTACGATCGCCCGCTTGGCATTCTCGAGTTCCACGGTCGTGACCTTTTCGTCTCGTAACCGCTTGAGCTCGTACATGAATTCCCTCATAGCGCCTTCGGTAACATCGGTCCGCACTTCTGAACTCGATATCAAAGTGCCGCGAAACTTCGAACCCGTAAAGTTGCTATAAGCTCCGTAGGTGTAGCCATTCTTCTCTCGCAGGTTCAGAAACAGCCGCGCTGCCGGCCCAGCTCCCAGGACCTGGTTCAGCATCAGCATTCCAAAATAGTCTTCGTTGGTCCGCTCAATGCCCAGATTGCCAAGTTGCAGCACGGTCTGGACTGAGCCGGGACGATCGATCAACTGAATCCGGGCGGCTCCCGGCGCCGGCGCGGCCGGAATGTTCATCGATGGCACGTCGCCACGCTGCCATCCACCGAAAGCCTTTTCGAGTTTCGGCAGAATCTGTTTCAGCGTGACGTCGCCAACGATGGCGAGCATTGCATTGTTCGGCCGGTAGTAAGTCGAATGGAACTTAGCCAGATCGGCCGAGGTCACGCGCTTCAGCGACTCTGCCGGTAGCGCGGCCAGGCCGGCCGGATGCTGTCCGCCGTAGATGGCGCGAGCAAAATGCTCTTGTGCCAGGAACTGCGGAAGCGATCGCTGAAAACTAAGTTGTTGAAGTGTTCTCGCTTTGTACTTATCGACTTCTTCCTGCGGGAAGGTCGGGTTACGAATAATGTCCGCGTAAATGCCCAGCATCGGATCGAGATTCTCAACCAGGCCGCCCATGATTACGTTGCTGGTCATCGCTGACAAACCGGATGAGGTTTGCAATGTGGCGCCCAGGGTCTCGGCCTGTTCAGCTATGTCTTTGCTCTTGCGCGTGGTCGTGCCTTCGCGCAACAGCGTCGCCGTCATGGTAGCCAGGCCACGATAGTCAGACGGATCGGCCAGGCCGCCGCTGAGAATCACCATCTGCATGTTGACGGTGGGGACGCGATGGCTCTCGAGCAGGATGACGCGCAGGCCATTGGATAGCGTCGCTTCCTGGGCCTTTGGCAGTTTAACTTTCAGAACGTCCTTGTTGACCGGCACGCGGCCCTTGATTTCGGCCCCGGTGACGGACTGGCCCTGCTGCGCAGGTGCGCCGCTTCTTTGGGCCATGACAGTTGTGGAACAGATCGCGCCGATGATCAGCGCGAGACAGAATTTGTTTTTAAGCACGGTTAAATTCCTCATGGTCCTCGGTCTCCTTTAATTCCCGGCGGCAGGAGCCGCGGCTTTCTTGGGCATGGTGACGACGACGGTGCGATTGGTCGCCGTCAGATACTTGTTGGCTACGCGCTGGACGTCTTCCTTGGTCACGGCGGCGACTTTGTCGAGGCGCACGTTGATCAGATTCGGTTCGTTGTAATAAACCGCCCAGACGCCCATGTTCACCGCGCGATTAAGCGAGCTCTGCAGGCCATTAATAAAGTTGCGCCGCGTGGTGTTCTTGGCTTTCTGAACTTCCCAGTCGGCAACCCCTTCTTTCTGGATGCGTTCGATTTCGCGGTAAATCAAACCTTCGACGTCCGCCGGCTTGCTGGTGCCGCGCAGCGTAGTTGAGATGTACAGCGCCCCCGGCCCACGTTTCTCGTCCATGAATCCGCCGACGCTGGTAACGAGCTGCTTGTCCTTGACCAGGGTCTGATAGAGCCGCGAGCTTTGCCCACTCTGCAACGCTGCGGACAAAACCTGAAGCGCGTAAAAATCAGGCGTATTGCCGGCCACCGCTTTGTAGGCGATGTCGACCTGCGGCAGGCGCGCGAGCGCGTCGTCCACTGAAGCACGGCGCTCGGCGGTTTGGGCCGGCTCAGTCATATCGACCGGCGGCGGATCCGGTTGCCGCGGGATCTTTTCAAAGTTCTGCATGATCTTCTTCAGCGCGTCATTAACTTTGAAGTCTCCCACCAGGGTCAGCACCGCGTTGTTCGGCGCATAATACATTTTGAAAAAGGCAGCGACATCGTCCACCGTTGCCGCACTGAGATCCTCCATCGAGCCAATCACCGTGTGTTTGTAGGCAAAGTTGTCATAGATCAGCCCCTGCTGGATCTCGCCGCTCTTTCCGTAAGGTTGATTATCGACCCCGAGCCGTCGCTCTTCCTGGACTGCGTTGATCTGATTTTCCAGGTTCGCCTTGTTGATGACGAGGCTGCGCATGCGGTCCGCCTCGAGATACAACGCCATATCGAGCTGGTTCGAGGGCAGTGCCTCAAAGTAATTGGTCCGGTCTTCGTTGGTGGTCCCGTTCATGTTTCCACCATTGTTAAAGACCAGGTAGAAGTGCTCGCCCGTACCCACATTCTCTGAGCCCTTGAACATCATGTGCTCGAAAAGGTGGGCGAACCCGGTGCGGCCCTGGCGCTCATTGCGCGAGCCAACGTTATAGGTGACCGCGATCGAAATCACCGGAGCGCTGTGATCTTCGATAAGGATTACGCGCAGGCCATTAGACAGTACGGTTTCTTTGAATTCGACGCGGCGTCCCTGCGCGAGCGCCGTGCCGGCCAGCAGGCAGACAAATAGCGCGGAGAGAAGAATCTTGTGCAGTTTCATCAATATAACTCCTGATTCAAAACTGATTTTCGGATTGCGATTGCCGGGCAGAGCCTGGCGGGCTGAAATCGCTCTCTGGGGAAAAAGCGAAACTGAATCTATTCGGAACCGGCAGAGGTGTCAAGCGACGCGGCCCTCCTCGGCATTTCTCAGTTCATCAGCCAACCGCGTTCGTCCGGCGGCCATCCAAGCCGGGGCCAGCAGTAAGAAAAGTGCCTGCGGTAGCAGGCGAGTAACCCGGTCGAATATAATGGTCGGCCTAATGATTCGGTTCCCAGCTATGTTAAGACTGCGATTTCTCTCCAAAGTCAGTGCGGCGATCGCCGCCGCTCTGTTTCTTTTCATCAGTGCTCAGGCACAGCAACCGCCGGCGGCCGGCTCGCGATTCGACGTAACCAACTACCGGATCGAGGTGCAATTGCACCCCGACGATCACACGATGCGCGCGGGCGCGGACATTACTTTTGTTCCGCAGGAGGCCACGCGCTCAGTAGTTTTCGAGCTTAACGGTTCGCTGCACGTCGACAGCATCGAGAAAGACGGCCGCGCGCTCACCGGATTTGTTCAGGACGCGGTCGGCGCCGGGTCTATCGGACCGAACGTCCGCATCGATCTCGGGCAGGTGGTGCCCGCGGCCCAGGCAGTCACGCTTCGTATCCGCTGGAGTGGCGCGCTGGTCTCGCCGGAAGGTGGCCCGCTGGCCAATAAACGGCTCGCCTATGTCGGGACTGAAGGATCGTATCTGATGTACGCGGCCCGCTGGTTTCCCTTTCACGACTATGCGGCCGACCGCGCCACTTCTGATATCACCGTCATCGTTCCCACGGGAATGCAGGTCGGCGGCATCAGCGACGAGCCGGTCAATGCTCAAGTGGACAAGACAGGCACCACTCGTTTTCGCTTCGTCACCAAGCAGCCTCAACTTATCGGTAACTTCATCGCCGGGCAATACATTGTAAAGAGCGTTCGTTTCGGCAAATACGAGTTGCAGTTTTTTGTTAAGCCGGGCAGCGAAAATCGCGTGAGCGCGTACGGGGAATTAATGGGTCACGCGCTCGAGTTCTACACCAAACAATACGGCGCTCCCGGATTCGGCTCGCGCATGATCATTGCGCAAACCGATGACGAGGCGCTGGAGACGTACTCAGGTCCGGGAATTCTTTTTCTAGCCGCGAAGTTTTTCGATGGATCGCGTGTCGCGTCTGAAGATCGTTTTCAGCGCGAAGTGGCCTATCAATGGTGGGGCCAGACGGTCGGGCTGAAATCGTTCGACGATGCCTGGATTTCCCAGGGCCTGGCGGAATGGAGCGCGTTCGCGCTGCGATTGGGAACCTTGAGCGGCGGTCCGCTGGACGCGGCTCAGCGCGAAGAACAGGAACGCGCGCTGACCTTCGAACAAACTTCATCGATTTCGCGCGCGCCTGCGGCGCTCGACGATCAATCGGCTGCTTACCAGTCGATTGTCTTCTACAAAGGCGCCATGGTTTTCAGCATGCTGCGGGAAACTCTGGGCAAGGAGATGTTCGACACACTGCTCGCCAAATTTTTGGAGCAATACCGAAACAAGAACGCGTCGATCGATGATTTCGAACGGTTGACTTCGCAGGTGGCCGGCCGAAGCATGCGCTACTTCTTTGCGCAGTGGCTGGAGGGTACCGGCGTTCCGGAATTTTCGGTCGATTATCAAATTATCCGCACGCGCAACGGAAAGTTTCGCACGCGCGGCACTGTACGCCAGAATTTCGAGAACCTGCGCATGCCGGTTGATTTGCAGTTGCGTTCGGAAGGCGGCGACGCACAAACAAAGCGCCTGGCCCTGGAAGGCCGCAGCGAGGACTTTGATTTCGAGTCAAGTGGACAGCCGATTGCCGCGGAAGTGGATCCGAACAACAAGATCCTGCGCATGTCGGACGATTTGAAAGTGTCGATCGTGGCGCGGCGTGGAATTGAGCTGTTTCGCGAAGGCTCTTACGCCGAAGCTCAACAACAGATGGAAGCGGCCCTGAAACTGGACCGTAATAATGCCTGGGTCTATTACAACCTCGGGTTGATCTACTTCGAACAGAAGAACTGGCAGCCGGCGCTCGACAATTTTCAAGCTGCGCTCGATTCGAGTAGCAGTAAACCCGCGTGGATTGAGGCGTGGGCGCACATCAAACGCGGCAATGCCTATGATGCGAAGGGGGATCGCCAGCGCGCCGTGGCTGAATACAACCGGGCCCTGCAAACGGGCAGCAACTATGACAATGCGCAGACGGTAGCCAAGAAATTTATTGACAGTCCTTACGACCCGAAAGCCGCCGAACAAGCCCAGGCTGCACCAGGGAATTAATGCGGTAGGCGCGAAGCGCTGCGATGAAATAGCCCCGACCGTCAGGTCGGGGTCAGTCGTGGAGATTATTCAAGAGGTCCGAAGGACCGGCATAATTATGTCGGCCCTTCGGGCCTCTCGATTTGTGGATTACTTCTCACCACGACCCAACGGTCGTGGCTACTGAATACCGGCCCTTGCGGGCCTGACGTAACTCGGAACCCGACACCACTCACCTAAACATTTCAAGCAGTCGCCGCTTCAACGCCCAGCATTCTTTCCAATGCCGGCTCAATAACCTTCACACCGTACTCTCCGGCGGCAAAGCTCTTCAATTTATGCTGCTCGTCGAATAGATAGTAGGCAGGCACGTAACCATTCTCGTTGTGGAAGGAGTCGCGCAGCTTGTGTTCGTTGTCGACCGCCAAAGGATCGATTATTTCGTGTTGAGACGCTGTCTCGCGCGCGGCGTCAACGTCGGTGTCGGCGGGATAACGGGGCATGTGAATCGCCACCAGGCGTAACCCGGCGTCGCGGTATTTCTCTCGCCATTCCGCTACGCGCGGCAGGTTGTCTTTGCACATTCCACAGCTCAAAGACCAAAAGTGAACCAGGACGGGACGCCCTTCAGATTCTTTCAAAACTTCTTCCGCCGAGCCGTTCAACCATTCGGTTGCGCCCTCGAGCGAAGGCAGCGGCGTTCCAATTCTCATCGGCATCGATAGCTCTCCAAAGTTCCGGGTCTCTGTGGTGAGGAGTCTCACCACAGAGGCCACAGAAGACTAACTTAGTTCTTGATCGTTTCCTGACCCGGCCGCCACTCGGCCTGGCAAAGTCCGCCGGTCTGCAACGCCTGGATCACGCGCAGCGTCTCTTCCGCCGAACGGCCAATGTTCAGATCGTGCACGACCTTGTAGCGCAGCACGCCTTCCGGATCGATCACGAACAAACCGCGAAGCGCAATGCCCCGGTCCTCGATCAGGACGCCGTAGTCACGCGACATCTGCTTGGTGATGTCTGCGCCCAACGGGAAGTTGAGACCTTCGACGCCGCCTTTGTCGCGCGGTGTTTGTAACCAGGCGCGGTGCGAAAAAGCCGAATCGGTCGAGATACCGATTATCTCGGCGCCGATACCCTCGAAGTCACTATAGCGGTCACTGAAAGTGGTCAGTTCAGTTGGACAGACGAACGTAAAATCCAACGGATAAAAAAGCAGGACGACCCACTTGCCTCGATAATCCGAAAGCTTCACAGGCTCGTTCAGTTTTTCGATATTCTTGGTTGATGGAATTTCAAAATCAGGCGCCGGTTTTCCTACCTGCGCGCTTTCCAATGCGGTTGCTACTGCTGCTGTCATTCTTCCTCCTGAAAAGTTTTGGTTTCTTGGCGCGACCATCAGGCGTCGCGACGGTTTAAATTCAATGTAAGACGAACTATCTATTTATCGCGGCACTTCGGACACAGTCCGACCAGAGTCAAATGCACCGACTCTGCCTGAAAGTGTGACGCGCGCGCCGCCGCGCGAATCAAATCCACCGTTCCCGGTAAGTCAAAATCAACAAGTTTCCCGCACGTGGAGCAGATCGCGTGGTCATGGCGGTAAGTTTCGCTGTCGTACCGGCTCGCACCCCGGCCGAACGATGCAATTTCCCGCACCAAACCGGCTTCCTTCAGGTAACGCAACGAGTTGTAGACCGTGGCAAAACTAATCTCGGGCATCCTTTTGCGGGCTTCGTCAAAGACTTCAGCAGCGGTGGGATGAACGTCCGGCGTCCGCACGACTTCGAGGACAAGCTGACGCTGGCGTGTAAGACCGGCCGTGCGCTCCTCGGTCCTCTTCGGCATTTTGCTCCTGGTGCTCACGGTTTAGAATTATAGTAATTCTAAACAGGTAGTCAAGCCGACACAGTTTCCACGCAAAGGCGCAAAGCGAAACCTAAGCTCATTCTTGAACCAGTCGTCCAAACGCGTTAGTCTTAACTCGCTCAGCAAAAACATTTTTGGAGGTTCGATCCAATGCCTGAAGTTGGAGATATGGCCCCGGACTTCGAACTGAAGAGTCACCTCGAGAAAGACAAAAAGGTGAAGCTCTCGGATTTCCGTGGCAAGAACAATGTGGTAATCGCTTTTTATCCGCTCGCGTGGACGCCCGTCTGAACGGCGCAAATGCCCGCGTACGAGGCCGACCTCGAACGCTTCACGGGCTACGATGCTCAGGTTCTGGGCATTTCAGTCGATAGCGTCCCCTGCAACACCGCGTGGGCCAAGAGCCTCGGTGGACTTTCCTACGATCTTCTCAGCGACTTTCATCCCAAAGGCGAAGTAGCCAAAGCGTTTGGCGCCTATCGTGAAAACGACGGCATCTCAGAACGCGCGCTCTTTATCGTCGACAAGGAAGGAAAGTTCGCCTTTGTGGACATTCACAACATCGCCGATCAGCCGGACAACGAAGATCTTTTTGAGGTCTTACGGAAGTTGTAAAAGGCAGCGGGCAGAGATCAATGTCAGATGTCGGAGACAATACAAAGCCCGGCATCTGACATTGTCTAAGTTGAGTTACTCAATTCCCTGTCTCATGCATTGAACCAAGCGTCAGTTTCTAACCGCTCAAGGATTTGTTAACCTGCTTTCGTAATGACCATCTCGCGCAAATGCGTTCCCTTCACTCCGTTCGATCGGGATTTGGCGAAAAGCACCATCGCGATCGTGACCGCCGGAGGCGTACACCTCCGCGATCAGGAGGGTTTCAACATTGCCGACGAGCTCGGCGATCTGACTTACCGCGAGATTCCGCCCGACGTTAATTCCACGCAGTTAATGGTCACGCATCATCACTACGATCACACGGATGCTGACCAGGATATCAACGTGGTATTTCCAATCGACGCCCTGCGCGATCTGGAAGCCGAGGGTTTCATCGGCGCGCTGGCGAAGAAGCATATCGGCTACATGGGTTACACGATGCAGTTGAAGGCGATGTACGAAGGGACGGCGCCCCAGATCGCCAACGAGATCGATAGGGGCTCGCGCGCGGACGCTGTGATTCTTACCGGTGGTTGACCCAGCGTTTGCCACCGCACGGTCGTCGCGGTCCAACGCGAAATTGAAATGAAGGGCATCCCGACGGTTTTGATTACCGTCAGCCCCGAAGTCTCGGCTCAAATGCGTCCGCCGCGTTCGCTTTATCCGAAAGGATTCAAGATCGGAAACAGTCTCGGCCGTCCGGGCATGCGTGATTTGCAAAAGAAAGTCCTGCGCGATGCGCTGAATTTGCTGACGCAAGATACCCGGCCCGGCGAAACCACCACCATCGAATACCCGGAATACGGCGAGCAGTACGAGCCACCGCGGGTGAAGAAGATCTGATGTGACGGGGATCACAGCGGCGCCTGCTACACTTTTCTCGACAGGGCTGTTTGGAAAGGACTAGAATTCCGCCAGTGAGAACACGGCTAAAAGCCCTTTTGCAGTTTCGCTCAATCCTCGCATTGGCGTTGATGTTCTGGTGCGCGGGCACGGGCTGTTTGATAGTGGGTTACGCGCGCGCCGCAAGGGTAAATGAAGAGTCCGCTCAAGCTGCGGCCTCAACTCATGATCAAATGGCGGCTCATGCCTGCTGCAAGGCCGTGCGCAAGTCAGCAAAACGGCCGCGCGTGGCGAAATCAAATGACCACTCGGCCACGCTTGCATCCCGCCTGATCACTTTGCCGGGACCTGCAAAATCCCACGCGATGAGCTGTTGCCCGCTAACCACCGGCTCGATTGTGGCGGGTTCGCGGCCGCAAACAAGTGACGATGCGTCCACTTCAATTCAATCCCGCTTTGATCTCAGACTCGCCAGTTCAAAGCCAGCTCCACTGGCGGTCCCACTGCGGCTACCTAATCGAGCCCAGTCCTATCTGTTCGATTGTGCCTTCCTGATTTAGGAATCTGCCTGCCACGCTGATTCTTTGACGCAGCAGCCTGCGAGCTTGCTGCCGGAATTTACCTTTTTCAGGAGAAAACACAATGACTAATATGAGAAGATTTGCTCTGAGCCTCGTGCTCGGAATGTCTACCGTTTTTGCGGGCGTTGCCTATGCACACAATGCCACGCTCCTCCCCTCCCCCGAGTCGTGTTGCGCGAAAGATTCGTGCTGTTGCAAAGGCGATTCCTGCCGGATGAAGGATCGCGCGAGTAAGAACCACGCCACCTCTCACAAGCATGAAGGCTGCTGCGGCGATTCGTGCAAGATGATGAAGGATGGGGCCAACAAGTCAGACAAACATGAATGCTGCAAAGGCGACTCATGCTCGATCAAGAAGGAGGGCACAACCAGCGCCACTGCCTCTGACAAGCACGAATGCTGTTGTTGCGGCGAGTCATGCAATATGAAGGACGCGAAAGATAAGAACAAGACCTAACCAGGTCTTTCAATCTTTCTTTTTCAGGAGGGCGCGGTGCTGGTTTAGGCCGCGCCTTTATTTTGGCAGGGTAACGGGAATCTTTGCCGTGAACGACGGTGCGCGACGTGACAGCTTCTTGCTCAGATCGGTGCTCAACATTCCCTGCATCGCCAGGCGCATGCTCGGATTCCGTTTCAACAGCGCATCGATCTCTTTCTTCTTCCAGGCAAGGTAACGCGTAGGTTCGGTTGCGCGGACCGTGGCGGTGGCTGCTCCGCCGCTAATGAAACTTACTTCGCCGATGAAATTGCCGTCGAGCAATTCTGCAAACGGCACTCCCTTTTTCTCAACCGCCAGCCGGCCGTTGTAAATCATCATCATGCTGTCCAACGGCTCACCTTCGACCGCCAAAAGATCGCCGGGCGCCACCTGGTGCCATTTGGCGATGCGGATTAATTTCATGAATTCGAACGGCGCAAAGTTCTTGAAGAGCGTCTCGTGCAGTTCTTTCTCTTCTTCAGTAAACGTAATGCCGGTGCGTTCCTTGATGATGATGGCAATCTGGACGATGTTGATCGCGGCGAAGAGCGCATTCCAGGCGATCACGCTCCAGAGCGGCTCAGAAGGTACCCAGTAGTTGAAAACAATGCCGGCAAAGCACGACAAGATTGTGAGAAAGCGCAGCCAGAGGATGTCGCGCAGAAGATAGGCAATCATCGTCAGGACCGAAGCGAGGTGCCCGGCGATGTGTCCGATTAGGTGCGCGTAATCCATGGGCTGTGATTGTAAGACAAACTTCAGTTTGTCTCTGAAGAAAATCTAAAGCCTGTCGTACCCAAACAAGGCTGCCATGTTGCCATTCGCGTTTTGCCGGCGCAAGTGTTTGTGGCACGCGCATCTTGCGAGTTAATTCACCGTCCAGCTGTTCAGCCAACAAATTCTTCTTTCCCGCCTCGCAAAATCATTCTAGTATGTACGCCGTCTACCGGACCCTTACGCCATGAACCCCCGAATCTTCCTACGACTGACCCTTATTCTCACGCTCGCGATCATCGGTCTCATGATTCCGTTTGGCCGCGATGCGCAACCGGCAAAGGCTGATAACGCCTGCGACATCGCATTTCCCTTGCCCCGGCCCAGCGAGATCGGCACAAAGGCGTTTGAAAAAATCCTTTACGCCTTTCTCGAGAAGCGTTGCTACCAAAACTGGACCACCGATCGCGAGATTCGCAATACCGGTCCCGTTATTGCCGGGAACTCGTTCGGTACGCACAACGCGGTCAAGGTTTTTTATTCACCGCAGGCGTGGGAATGGCTAAAGGCAAAAAATCGTCAGGGTGAGATGGGCGATGGCGCCGTGATTGTGAAAGAGATGTTTCCCGATCCGGCCGTGCAAGGCAGCAAGCTCACCGGCTGGACCGTGATGGTAAAAGATAAGAAGGGCTCGCTCGACGGTTGGTACTGGTCTTATCACGCACCGAATTACGCACCGGCTAATCCTGACATCGATTATCCCGATTCCGGGTTTGGACTTTATTGCCTGCGGTGTCATGCATCGGCCGAAAAGGAATCGACGTTTATTGACCTGAGAAACGTCGAGAGCGATCCCATCACTTTCCGGATCTCTTCACCACCACCACTCGCCGGCGCCGTGGCGATGCCCATTAAGAACGAGCACGAACAAATCTCCGAGATGAATCCCATCATCCCGAACCAGTTTGCCAAACCGCGCACGGTCCCTGACCCGAACTTTCTAAAGCTCTTCCCGGGTCTAGCGGTGGTTCCGGCTAAAGATGTTAAGAGCTTTCCGGGCGAGTCGCTCGACCACCTGGTTCCTGATCCCGGAGGACCAAAAGGGTTCTTGACCTCGGACCAGTGTCTCGGCTGTCACGGAGCCTCGAGCGACAACATGGCGCTGCAATACGCAGCGATGGGAAACAAGCCCATCAACCTTTCGCCTTACACCGAGTGGCGCGCTTCGATGATGGGATTGGCCGGGCGTGATCCGATTTTCCACGCGCAGCTCGAGTCCGAAAAGACTTTGTATCCTTCACAGGCGAAGTTCCTTGATAACACCTGCTATCGATGTCACGGCGTGATGGGCCAGCGGCAGGTCGAAGCTGATAAGAATCAGCCGTTCGAACACGGGATGGTTTACGCGAAGCCCGACGACCCGAACGGCAAGTACGGCGCCCTCGCACGTGACGGGGTGTCGTGTAGTGCCTGTCATCGCATTGCGAAAGACGAACTGGGCACGCCCGCCAGCTTCACCGGAAAGTTCAAAGTGGATAAGCCTGACGTGGCCAACGGACCATTCGATCAACCGGCCACGATGCCGATGAAAAACTCTTTGGGAATTACCGTGCAGCAAGGCGAACAGATTAAGACTTCGGCGCTTTGCGGCAGTTGCCACACGGTGATCCTTCCCGTCTTTGATAAGAAAGGCCGGCAAGTTCGCGACCGGGACGGAAAGCCAAAAGAGTTCCACGAGCAAATGACTTATCCGGAGTGGCAGAACAGCATTTATCAAAATGAACGCGAGCCGATCGATCGTGCCGCCGTGCGCACTTGTCAGGACTGTCACATGCCGGCCAAGCTCGCCGATCTCAAACTCGCTTTTCGTATCGCGAACATTGAAGACGACACTTATCCTTATACTGATGGCCGTTTACCCAACAAAGACATCCATCTGCAGATTCGTGATCCGTACTCGCGTCACACGCTGGTTGGCTTGAATCAATTTGGATTGATGTTCTTTCAGCAATTCCCGGAAGTCCTGGGCATCCGCACGGCCGATTACATGTTCAGCGCAGGCGTGCTGGGCCTGTTGACATCGCAAAAGTCGAGCACCGAGCTGGCGACTGAGCAGACCGCTAAGATTGCCGTCACCTCGCTCAATCGCGGTGCAGAATTTCTTGAGGCGCGCGTGGAAGTTGAGAACTTGGCCGGCCATGGCATGCCCTCCGGCGTGGCGTTTCGCCGCGCCTTCATCACTTTCGAAGGACTGAATGAAAAAGGCGAAGTGGTCTGGGCCTCAGGCCGGACTAATAGTGTAGGAGCGATCGTTAAAGGCGCGACCGAGGACGTCCTGCCGACAGAATTCTTTTTCGATCCAGCCACGCGCAAGCAGGTTTATCAACCGCACTATGAAATCATCGACGCTGAGAACCAGGTTCAGATCTATGAAGAGATCATCGCCGACACCGAGGGGAAGATCACGACCAGTTTTGTCGGCCTCGACCTCGCGCTCAAGAACAATCGCTTGCAGCCGAAAGGGTGGAGGGTGAATGGCCCTTATGCTGAGTTCACCGCGCCGCATGGTAACGCGGAACACGATCCGGACTACGACGGAAAAAACGGCGCCACCGGGGTTGATAAGCTCATCTATCGCATTCCGCTGAATGAACGCACGCGCGGAATCGTTTCCGTGCGCGCGGTGCTGAGTTATCAATCGATTCCGCCGTATTACCTGAAAGAGCGGTTCAGCATCGGCAAGGGGCCCGAAACCAAACGCCTTGCTTATCTTGCCAGTCATTTGACGGTCGAGAATACGCCCGTCGCGGGGTGGAAGCTTCCTCTGGTTTGCGCCACCAGGCGGTTTGCAGATTCGGCCAGCAGCGCCTGCCGGCCCTAAAGAATGGCTGCGACGCGGAATAATCCGCAGATTACACAGAAAAGCCCTTAGGCAGTTTCTAAGAGCCTTTTCTGCCTAAATTGGGGTCAGTCAATATCGAATCAAACTCCGCAGGTTTTCACTCGACATTCCAAGGCTGTTCGGGATAGACTTAGCGCCCAAGTGGCGCTGTTGAGCGCCCTCAGGTTTCAGGAGAAGAACAATGAGAAGAATGAAAGCCCTGGTAATCGCGATTGTGTGTGGCGGAAGTCTGGCGATTTCCGCTGCGGCATTTACGCTGGGTACACCCCAAAACTCGAATTCGAGCAGTCAGGCATGCTGCAACAAAGAGGGGTGCTGCGAACCCGGTGCGATGAATTGCTGCAAGAAGAAAACCAAGCGCGGCAAGAACGCGCACTCGTGCTGCAAGAAGAACAATGGCGCCGACTGTTGCTGCAGCGCCGAGTCATGCACGATGCCGAACAAGCCGGCTAACACCAACACGCACTGACCTTTCTTTCGCGGCGGAGAAGTTGAGCAATCCCTCCTTCTCCGCCCGAATTGTGTCTGGATCCTGCTAAATCAGAACGCGTCCTACGCTCGCAATGGCTTCCGGTTCTGACCGCGCGATTTCACCCACGAACGATAGTCCTTGGGAACGTCCAGAGTTTTCAGCTCATGCCACGCTCGAATCGCCTGCTCTCTCGTCGCGCCTTTCTCTGAAGCCAAAAAGTCACTCATGAAATTGACATATCTGGGGTGGGGAATTTTGGCGAAGGGCTCCTTACTCTGATTCAGTTGGACGTATTTCCTGACCAGTCCTCCATAGGTGAGCTTAACGCCCTTGATGAGTTGCTCTTCCCGCCAACGATTGAGCCGGTAGCGCACACCAGATTTTCGCCTCAAGCCTGGAGCAAGTTTCTGGGCCTCTCGCTCGAGAAAATCTTTGGTCTCTTTGTCATTTGTGTAGGCGACTACGGGGAGATCGAGGCTCAGACCTCGATCGACGTCTTTGACTTGTTGAGTCGAGAGGTTTCTCCTGGTAGGACTCGCAACCTTACCGGTTTGGAAAAAGAGCTTGAGGGCTTTCTCGAGTTCGTCTTTGCGCAGCTTGCTCGCAGATGGGATCCCAATCGTCTTGGCAAATTCCTTGAGTTCGTCCGCGTACCAGTAGCCATTATCAAACTGGGTCACTGTCATCGACTCGATAGCTTCTTCTGTTTCAAGGCGTAATCTCTGGCATCGATGTTCGCGTCAACGAGTCCCGACGTAGTCGGGACGACAGAAGGTAGCCCTGGGTGAGCGCGCTGCAATTAAACATTGCGCCCCTTCAGGGCGCTGAGATTTTTCTAACCTGATCCAGGGGTGGCGCGACCTGCGGTCGCTTACCCCTGGCTATTTTCTGCAACCGCTGCGCGGTTGTGCCGCATTATACCTCGCTTCTCTTTCACCAAATGCTGTAGTATTTGAGCGAAGTCAATCGATGCAAAGACGCCGAATCGCGACAATCTTCCTGTTAATAGCATTCCTGATGAGTGCCTGGAGCAGTGTGATTGCCGCGTCTTTGTGTCCGCACTACTCGACGCGCGACGGCTCTATCACCGAAGCTATCGAGCAAACCGCCCCGCCAAGTTCCGAGTCTTGTCATCATGAATCGGCTGAGATGGATACCGAATCAGAAGCAACGACGAGCGCGCCGGCTGCCGATAAAAATCAATCTGATCTTCAGTCCGCGTTAGACCTTCCGGACGAGACTTGTGGACATTGCTCGATGCATTCACAACCGTCATCGGGCGCCGGCGCCATCGCCGCGCTAAGCTCGTTGCCGCAATCGGTCGAAACCGACGCGCCGCCGGTCGTCTCGCGCGAAGTCAGACCTTTTACGTTCATCATTCCGATTACACCGTTTGAGCACAGTCCACCCGGCGACTTACCGTCTCGCCACGTTCTGATCAGCGTCTTCAGAATTTAGTTCCCCTCGAGAATTAAGTCACTCACTGTCCAGGTAGAGGTGTGCCCTCGTGTGCACTTCTTACGAAACTGATTCGACCAAAAGTTAGCAGGGGAAATTGATGAGAATTTTTAGCATTACCACCGTGATCGCGGCTCTCGCGTTATGCGCAGTCGTGGTCACTGGTTTGACGATTTCAAGTGTGGATGGCCTGGCTCAAGGTCACGATTCCCATGGGGCAAAGCCAAAGCCTCCGAAGCCTAAACCAGCCGCGCCCGCTGCTTCACCAAAACCCTCGCCGACAGATCACTCGAAGCACACGAACATGCCCGCGCCGTCGCCGAGCCCTTCGCCGGGCACAGATCACTCGAAGCACACGAACATGCCCGCGCCCTCGCCGAGCCCTTCGCCGGGCACTGATCACTCGAAGCACACGAACATGTCCGCGCCTTCGCCGAGCCCCTCGCCGGGTACGGACATGGGTGGAATGAACATGGAAGCGGGTCCGCTGGTCATGTCCGACGACCGCATGGGTGTGCGCATCGGGTCTTCTCAGTCAGGCAACGTGTTGAATCTCGGTCAGATGGGATCGGGAACATCATGGCAACCGGATACGTCGCCGATGAACATGATGGACAAGATTTCGGGGAAGTGGCTGCTCATGCTTCATTACAACGCGGTCGTCGGCGTTAACGCCCAGGGTGGTCCGCGCGGGATAACCAAGTTCGAGTCGGCAAATTGGTTCATGCCGATTGCCTACCGTCGCGTCGGCCCCGGCACGCTTCAATTACGCGGAATGTTCAGCATGGAACCGTTCACCTTTCCGCCGGGTGGCTCGCCGTTGCTGTTTCAAACCGGAGAGACTTACAAGGGTCAGCCGATAATCGATCGCCAGCATCCGCACGATCTTTTCATGGAACTCTCAGCCTCGTATATTGTGTCGCTCGGAGAACGCACCACCTGGTTCACATACTTTGCTTATCCGGGTGAACCAGCCCTGGGGCCCGTGGCTTTTATGCATCGCACTTCGGCTTCCGAAAATCCGGCCGCCACGCTCGGGCACCACTTGCAGGACTCAACTCATATCAGCTTTGGCGTGCTGACCACGGGCTTTACTTACAAATGGTTCAAGCTGGAAGGATCGATCTTTAATGGACGCGAACCCGACGAGGACCGTTACGACTTTGATGCGCACAAGTGGAATTCGCGATCGGCGCGTTTGTGGTTTGCGCCGACCAAGAATTGGGCCTTTCAGATCAGCCACGGTTTTCTCAGAAGTCCCGAAGCGAGCGAGCCTGACGCCGACATCCGGCGGACCACAGCGTCAGCGCAATACAATCGGCCTTTCCACCGTGGCAATTGGTCATCAGCATTTGTTTGGGGCCGCAATCACGTCAGCAGTCCCGGCGAAGTTCACAACCTCAACAGCTACACCGCTGAATCAACCGTAAACTTTTTGGACAAGAACTATCTCTACACCCGGCTTGAGCTGGTCGATAAGAATGAATTGCTGCGGCCGGCCGATCGCGCTGTGCTTGGCATAACGCAGGATCATCCCTCATTTCGGATCGGCGGCTATACTTTTGGCGGCGCGCGCGACATTTGGGATACAAATAAGGTCTCCGTGGCCATCGGAAGCGACGTGACTTTCTATTCAAAACCGTCGATTCTCGATCGTCTCTATGGAAACAATCCCGTATCGTGGAAACTGTTCATGCGCATTCGTCCCGGCAAAATGGATTTGCAAAGAATGCACGGCATGCACGGGCCCGTGAGTCCTGATAACCAGAAGATTCAAAAGAAGCACTAAACGTTTTCGTGAAAAGGACTAAGAGAATGAGAGCAAAGAAGATTCTTACCTTGATTGTGTCAATAGCGGCACTGGCCCTCGGCGCCGCGATGGTGCAAAGCTGCGATAGCCACACGTCTCAACACCCGGGCACAACTGACAATCATTCGCCGTCGCCGGGCGCCACTACCGGCAAGACCTCAACGCGCGTGCCGGCTCATTACGAGGCGCCGCCTGAGTCAGCGGAATTGCGTGCGGTCCTGCCTGCATCTCAATTTTCCGGAAAGGCTCGAGAGGCTTACGAGGCTGTCAGTAAGATCCCAACGACGATCGCGCAAATGCCCTGCTATTGCCATTGTGACCGGGGCATGGGCCACAAGAGCCTCCACAGTTGTTTTGAAGATGATCACGCCGCGCACTGCGCCGTTTGTGTCGATGAAGCACTGATGGCGTATCGCCTGGAGAAGGACGGGTTGTCAGCCGCGCAGATTCGCGACAGAATCATTGCGAAATTCGGAACCTAAGATGATCGTTCATTAATGAAAGCGAGCCTTTCGCCTGATGCTACGAAAACTCTCGATCACCGTACTGACAATTGCGCTGCTGGCCATTTCCGTAACCGCGCATGATTTATTCCTGAAGCTCGACTCGTACTTCCTTCCGCCCAACTCGAAGGCCGTGGTCCGAGTGCTGAATGGAACTTTCCAAAAAAGTGACGGTGCGGTCGCTCGTGAACGGCTCGCCGACTTAAGTGTGTTCAGTAACGGCACGGCAGCCAGTTCGGAATCAATCGCGTGGCGTGCGGAAGAGAAACTCTCAGTGATGGAGATTCAGACCGGCGGCCCGGGCACATACCTGGTCGGCATTTCCACCCGCCCGCGCGAAATTGAATTAAGAGCGGCTGACTTCAATAGCTACCTTGCGGAAGACGGCTTACCCGACATTCTCGCGGCGCGAAAGAAGAGCCATGAACTCGGAAAGGACGCGCGCGAGCGCTATTCGAAACATGTGCGCGCAGTTTTTCAGGTGGGTGACCTACGCACCGACGATTACAAACGGCCACTAAACTATCCTGTCGAAATCATCCCACAAGAGAATCCGTACTCATTGAAAGTCGGCCAGACTTTACCGGTGCTTTGCCTGCTTGATGGAAAGCCTTTGGCGAATCAGTTTGTAATCGCGGGGTGGGAATCACACCATGGCAAAATAATTTCTATCGGGCTGAGAACGAATGCCAGGGGCATCGCTCGGTTCAAATTGTCCGGGGCCGGTAAATGGTTTGTGAAACTGATTCACATGGTGCCCGTCACTGAAGCCAACCTCAACTACGAATCAAAGTGGGCGACCCTCACTTTCGACACCCGCTAAACAGAATTGTTGGCCCCAAATCCCGTACTGTGATATAGACACTCCGCTTTCTTGCATCGTGAATTGCAACGACGGGCAAGTCCTTTTCCCGCCGTCATGTCCGAGACTTTAATTCAAACAGGAGAATCCTCCATGAAGACTGAAAGAAAACCTGGGCACTTGAGAATTCAGATGGCGCTGGGGCTGGTGTGTCTCATGCTTCTCACTCCCACAATCTCGTTAGGATGGGGAGCGGGCGGGCACATGATGGTGGCCCAAATCGCGTTTGACCGGCTTAATCCGCGCGCCAAAGCGCAGGCGCAAATGTTGCTGGCGCTTCCAATCAATCCCTCTGAGATCACGAGCAAGAGTAAAGATTTTGTCAACGCGGCACATTGGGCCGATGATCTCAGGCCGGTTGAAGAGTTTGATCCTTTCAAAGAACTTCACTTCATCGACACTCCGTTTTCCACGGATGGAACGGCGCTGCCTTCCCTGCCAACACCAAACATCGTCACGGCGCTGGAGGAACAGGTAAACATCCTCAAAACCAGCACTGACAAGAACGAACAAGCCCAGGCCCTGCGTTTCATTATTCACTTTGTCGGCGACATACATCAGCCGCTTCACTGCGCCACCAAAGTCAGCGCGGCAAATCCCGAGGACGATCGCGGCGGTAACCTGCTAAAGATCAAAGTTGTCGGTGCGAACGGCCAAACAAAAACCACTAACCTTCACAGTTACTGGGATGGCGGCCTGTTAACGTTTCCGCCTACCGGCGCTAACTTTGCACCACCGCCGCTCAGCTCAATCCCGGCCGCAGCCAATACGGCGAAGGCAGGAAACCCGGACAGCAATCCAGCCCTGAAGCTGAATGATCCGACTAACTATCAAGCGTGGGCGGACGAGAGCTTTGCCTTGGCCAAGTCTGTCGTTTACAAAGGCATCGCAAACAATGGGAAACCGACCGCAGCGTATAAGACAAAGGGGTTGAAGGTTGCGCGTCAGCGAGTGGCGTGGGGCGGTTATCGTTTGGCGGCGCTGCTGAATTCGATCTGGCCTTAGGTCAGAGCTCGGTAGATCGCAGTCTCAAAGCGTTTGCAATCACGGACACGGAGCTGAAGCTCATGGCGGCGGCAGCGATCATCGGGCTGAGCAGAATACCGAAGAACGGATAGAGAATTCCGGCGGCGATTGGCACGCCTGCTGAGTTGTAAATAAAAGCCCAAAACAGATTCTGTTTGATATTGCGCATGGTCGCGTGACTGAGCCGTCGCGCGCGCACGATTCCACGTAGGTCACCCTTGACCAAAGTCACATCTGCGCTCTCCATGGCCACATCGGTGCCGGTCCCCATGGCAATTCCGACATCTGCCTGGGCCAGCGCGGGGGCGTCGTTAATGCCGTCGCCGGCCATGCCCACCGTGTGACTCTCAGTTTGCAGCCGTTTGATTACTTCAACTTTTTGATCGGGCAGGACCTCCGCAATAACTTCATCGATACCAAGTCTCGCCGCCACTGCTTTCGCCGTTGTGCCGCTGTCGCCCGTCAGCATGACCACTCGAATTCCATCACCGTGCAATGCGCGAATCGCTTCCGGAGTCGACTGTTTAATCGGATCTGCAATTGCAATCAGGCCGGCTGCTTTTCGGTCGACTACTACAAACATCACGGTCTCGCCTTCGACTCGCATCGCCTCGGCCCGCGCGGAAAGATCGCCTGGTGCTACGCCAAGTTGATCGAGCAAGGCATGATTTCCGAGCGCAACTTCCCTTCCTTCGATCAGGCCGTGCACTCCTTTGCCAGTGATCGAAGCGAACGATTCGACTTTGGCCAATTCAATTCCGCGCGCTTGGGCGCCGGCGATAATCGCCGCCGCCAGCGGATGTTCGCTGGCGCGTTCAAGACCGGCTGCCAGCCGGAGCAACTCTGATTCATCAAAACCGGAAGCCGCGGTTACGGAGATCAACGTGGGCTTGCCCTCGGTAAGCGTGCCCGTCTTGTCAATAACCAGCGTATCGATCTTGCGCATTGTTTCAATGGCTTCAGCGTTTCTGAAGAGGACTCCGGCGCCCGCGCCTTTTCCCATGGCTACCATAATCGACATTGGCGTCGCCAGCCCCAGCGCACAAGGACACGCAATGATCAGCACTGCGACAGCATTGATCAGCGCGTAGACCAGACGCGGTTGCGGTCCGATGCTTGCCCAGATCGCGAACGTCAGGATTGCCACTACGATGACAATCGGAACGAAGTAGGCAGCGACTGAATCGGCAAGCTTTTGGATGGGCGCGCGGCTGCGTTGCGCGTCCGCAACCATTTGCACGATGCGCGCCAACAGAGTGTCGGCGCCGACGCGCTCGGCACGCATCACCAACGAGCGAGTGCTGTTAACCGTGGACCCGATCACTCTTTCACCCGCTGTCTTCTCGACCGGGATAGGCTCGCCCGTAACCATCGATTCGTCGATCGCGCTGGCCCCCTCGATTACAACTCCATCAACCGGAACTTTTTCACCGGGTCGCACGCGCAGATGGTCGCCAACTTTCACATGCTCCAGGGAAACGTCTTCCTCTGTTACATCCGCGTTGATTCTTCTTGCCGTTTTTGGCGCAAGACCAAGTAAAGCTTTGATCGCCATGCCAGTACGGCTGCGCGCTTTCAATTCCAGAACCTGGCCGAGGAGAACGAGGGTGGTAATCACGGCCGCCGCTTCGAAATAGAGAGGAACGACGCCCATCTCGCGGAACGACGCCGGAAACAGATCTGGAAAGAGCTTGGCAAGCACACTGTAGACATAGGCGACACCAACGCCCAGACCGATGAGAGTGAACATGTTCAGACTGCGATTGACGACAGATTGCCAGGCGCGCACAAAAAACGGCCAGCCACCCCAAAGCACGACTGGGGTTGTCATCGCGAGTTGAATCCAGCCGAGAGTCTCCGGAGAAACAATTCGTTCAAATGGGCGGCCGGGCAGGAAGTCGCCCATGCCCATAACAAAAACCGGAATCGAAAGTACGACGCTAACCCAAAATCGCCGCGTCATATCACGCAGCTCCGGGTTCTCGTCATCTTCGAGAGTTATGGCGCGAGGCTCGAGCGCCATCCCGCAGATTGGGCAACTGCCGGGACCGTCGCGAACGATCTCGGGATGCATGGGACAGGTGTATTCAACCTTGTCAGGTGACGCAGAGCGGGATGATGCGCTCTCGCTGACGGTCGGGCTTCTGACATCCTGAATGAAGGATTCAGGATCCTTACGGAATTTCTCGACACACTGAGTGCTGCAGAAGAAATACGCTTGGCCGCGGTGACTAACCGAGCCGGCGGCTTTTTCGGGATCGACGGTCATTCCACAAACGGGATCGATCGCCGTTATATTCACTACAGGCAGGTTTCGCTTCACGCCCGATCATAATGCTAGAAGTTGAGACGGAGTCCAAACTGAAACTGCCGGGGATCAAAAGCCGCAGAGGGCTGGCCGAAATTGGCCGCCGGTTGCGTGCCCGGTCCGAAGACATTGATTGGGACCGCAAAATTGGCATGATTCAAAACGTTGAAACATTCAGCGGTCATTTCCAGATTAACCCGCTCAGACAATTTGATCCGGCGGCGCAGACGCAGATCAAGCGAGGAAAAACCGAATCCCTTGCCCGTGTTTCGTCCCACGCCCACCGGCCGGTCGTTATTATTGCTATCCAGGTTCCGATCGTTGCCCAACAAAACGTTGAACGGCAGGCGTGAAGCCGCGGTGAAGATGTAACTCATTTGAAAGTCTCGCAGCTTACTTCCGGATGGCGCTTCAAACGATCCGCTTACAACCAGGCGATGGCGTTGATCGTTGTCCGACAATCCCTGCTCTCCGCGCACATCGAAGTTGTCCTGAGGCGTGGAGAAAAAGAAATTGCCGGTGTCGTCAATCGCTTTCGACAAAGTGTACGAAACGCGCACCGTCGCCCAATGCCCGGTGCGTTTATTGAACGAGACAATCATCCCGTCATAGTAAGAATCACCGGAACTTTCATAACGCGAAATGTTTCCCCAATTCAGATCCGGACGGCCCTGGTTTGGAACACCCGCCGACACCGCAAAGCGCGGCACATTTACGTTTCGCGAAATTACGAGATGCAGTCCGCGCAGGTGTAGATAGCCGACCGACAGCGAAGAGTCACCGGGAAGTTCTCGCTCAATCTGCAGACTTGCCTGTTCGCTGTAGCCGGGTTCGATCAGAGGATCGATGCGAGTAATATTCGGCTTGTTTACCAATCCAGTTGGCTGTGACGTCAACACGTTGGGAAACACCGGCGCGCCAACCTGTCCCGGCGCGAGCTGCGTTACCACGTATTTCGATCCATCGCGCTGTAACGCATTCGAAGTAGCGCGCAACGGAATACGATCAAAGTAAATCCCAAAACTTCCCCGCAGCACGGTCTTGCGGTCTCCCGGTGCATACGCAAAACCGAAACGCGGGGCAAAATTATTGCGGTCAGTCTTGATCGGCTCGGGCAGAAATTGCACGTCGTATCGCAGTCCGGCGTTTAGTGTCAGATGCGACCGCACGCGCCACTCGTCCTGGATGAACATTCCAAAATTCTGATTTGCCTGGAATTGAGAAGGCGCGCCAAAGGCCTGTTGAAAAGTCGAATACGAGCCGGTTAAGAAATTCGCCAGCGAACTGAAACTGTACGAGCCCTGCACCGCGCCCGGAAAGACGATGTTCACGCGGTTGTAAAGAAAATCCGCGCCGCCTTTGATTGAATGAGCAGTCGATTGGCGCGAAATATTTTCGACGACTTCAAGCATATCGATGTCGCGCGCCAAGGGTGAACTCGTGGCCGTGCCAAAGTTGGCTACTCCGGCAATGCCGACCGCTGGGCCAATCGAATCATTAATCGGAGCATCAAGCCGGCTGCGCGTGTATTGAAATCTCGTTTCATTGAGCGAGCGATTGGAAAGCGTCGTGATATTGCTCACCTGAAATGTCTGATCGGTATTTGTCAGACCTGAGCCGCGGCTAATCGTGTTCAGGCCGCCTACCGTGCGGGAGTTAATCGCGACGATGTGATAGAGACTGTACCGAGCATTGAGCTGGTTCCTCTTGGTTAGACTGTGATCGAGCCGGGCAAAGACGTTCGTAGTATCAAAACTTGCCGGCGCGACTCCGGTTTCCAATCGTGGTCCGGGAAAGTTAACTGCATTCAGCCGGCTATTAATTGACGCAACTGCCGCCTGGCCAACGGTAATTACCGCGGAATAGTTTCGGCGCGTTTGTTCAAAGTTTGAGAAAAGAAAAGTGCGATCGCGCCTGAGGGGACCACTGATAGTCGCGCCGTACTGTGCCTGGGTTAGCAGGTCTTTAACCGGCGCGACCGGATTGCGCGCGTCAAACCGTTGATTGCGAGCGAATCCATAAAGACTTCCATTGAAGCTATTCGTGCCCGACCTTGTGATGATGTTGACTACACCACCCGAAGCTCTGCCAAACTCCGCAATCCCGCCGGAAGTGATCACCTGAAATTCACGAATCACTTCTTCGCCAAAATAAGTTCCGGTCAAATCCGCCGCATCGTCGTTCGCGGAAACGCCGTCCACGATGAAGCTGTTGTAAAGATTACGCTGACCCGCGACTGAGATTCCCTGGCCCGGCACCGCGGAAGTTTCGGCAAACCGTTGGTTGCTTCCCGTGTTCGTGGGCGATACTCCCGGCACCAGGACGGCGAGATCCAAAAAGTTACGCCCGTTGAGAGGCAACCGATCGATTTCGGCCGGTTGAATCGTTTCTGTTACTTGCGTTCTAACGGTTTCTATCGTGGGGGCGTCGGTCACATCTACTTTTTCCGTAAAGCCCGCGACGACCAGCTTCACCGGAAGAAAAACGGATTGTCCGACAGTCAAGGTAAGCGCTTGCGTGAATGGTTCGAAGCCGGGTGCGTTCACCGCGAGCCGGTATTCGCCCACGGGCAAATAAGGAAATCGGTACCGTCCGTCGTCATCAGTCCTCGCGGTCTTCTCCCGATTTGTATCGACTTTTGTCGCTGTCAGCGTAGCGTCGGCAACCACCGCGCCGCTTGCATCCTGGACTACGCCGCTCAGCGATGCTGAGGTCACGCTCTGTTGCGCAAAGGCGATCTGGCTGCCTAACAGGAGAAAGATAACCAACAAGACAAGGTGAAGCGTTCCCCGGAGTTTCATGCTCTAAACCTTTTAAAAGACAACCGTGTTCCAATCGATTTCGACAGGAACACCGATAACGCTCAATGACTTTCATCATTGAACGCTCCATATGCATTTTTGCGGAAGATTAGAAGAGATTCAGAGGTGGACCACGTGGCGCACACTCCCGACAAGAGACTTCGGAAAGAGAGGGCTGGGTCGAAGTGAAACTGATCTGCTGAAGCGGGGCCGAGGCGGCTGTGACGGAACCCGAGACCGCGGCTGAATTGCGTTGAGAATTTGAATTCGACAGCGTGCCGCTGCAGTCAGATGGACAGGGCTTATCGAAAGCAGATGTGACCTGCACGGGCGCGGGCCCTGTCTGCGGGACCGGTGAACGGAGCCGGGTCTTTGTCTCGGACTTGCCCGTAAGACCGCAGAGATCGGCGGCATGATTTACAACCGCGCGCCGCGCTGGGCGGCGGTTGCGCTTCAGCGAAGCATGACATGTCCCATCCGCGCATGACCGCGCCAAGTGGGCCGCACGTTTAGCGCAGCACGCGAGCTGGCAGGTTGCGCTTGCCGAAACGGATTGAAGCGGGGCGACACCGGCCGCGGTTGCTAGTAACAGCAGCGTCGCGACCAGGAATTCCGGGGCGCCCAAAAACCTAAACCGTTTTGCCGGCAATCGATTCATCGCAAGTGCGGGAGATTCTGTCACGTGCGTGAATGACGCGCAAGAAACCACCGACCTACTCAGTCGGGCTTTATCGCCGCCAACTTCTTCACTGTCGTCCAGTTCCTCGTAGTCGACAGCACGCTGAAGTTTTTCTCGACAAACTCGTGGGGAAATGTGAACCAGCCGTTCGCTTTGCGACGGGCGACGATGCAGGCGGCCCCGTGATATACGCCCAGGATTTCCAGATTTTCCTTGGGAAAAACCAGCGGGAATTTGAGTTCTTGCGCCGGTGGTGAAAAAAGAAACGCCACGCACACCATGACGTCTTTCGAAGCTTCCACCTGCTTGAAGGGGTTACGCTTCACTAAGGCCCTCAACTCATCAACAGTGCGGACGGTCGTTGGCACTTCATGGCCAAAGGCCTTCTGCAATTTCTTCTCGATTTTCGCGGCGATGGTTTTAGCGTCGGCTTCGGGAGCATCGAAACTCACATTGCCGCTGGCAATCAAAGTGCGCACGTTCTTGAAGCCCGCGGACGCAAAAACGCTCGCCAGGTGATCCATCTTGATCAATTTGCGGCCGCCCACATTGATGCCGCGCAGCAGCGCCACGTATCGAGTCATCTGTTGTTCTTGATCACTCCTATCGCATGCCCGGTCATGACATCTTTGCCGTGTTGATTGCGGCAGACAAATTCAGTGCGAATATGGGTGTAGGCTTCCGCCGGCTCGAGTTCCACAACGGAACATTCACACGTAATCGTGTCGCCGGAAAAGACCGGGCGAAAAAACTGAAACTTCATTTCGCGCGCGATGAAGTTCATGTCGCCGCCGATCTTTGTCGGGATGGTGGCGGTCAGCAGGCCATGGACCATCAAGCGGCCCTGCTGGTCCGGCGCCACATGATGCACGCCCTGATCGCCAGACACTTCATTAAATTGCCGGATGTCAGCCTCGGAAAAGGTCCGTTGCCAGGTGATCGTGTCGCCGATTTTCATTGTTTCTAATTTAGCTTCGCGACTTTGCGCCTTGGCGTCTTTGCGTGAACCTAATGCTTCGTCCAGAGGTACTTCACGCAATGTTCACCCTAAATCTGCGCCAGAATCATTTTCGCGATCGTGAAATAGATTACCAGACCGGTCGCATCAACCAGCGTGGTAATCAAAGGCGCCGAGAGCACAGCCGGATCGATTCCAAATCGATCCGCGACGATCGGAATCAGCGACCCAACCGTCGTGGACCACATACAGATCGCCAGCATTGTGACTGAGACCGTGAGCGCGAGCGATACCGGCACCCGCCACAGCAGCGCCTGGCCAAACGCTATCGGCGCGACCATCAGACCGACAATCATTCCGGTAAG
The DNA here is from genome assembly GCA_035274925.1 of Pyrinomonadaceae bacterium. GTDB lineage: Bacteria > Acidobacteriota > Blastocatellia > Pyrinomonadales > Pyrinomonadaceae > UBA11740. Next base: position 34,832 of record DATENS010000339.1, read on the forward strand.
AGCTTCGCGAAACACCACCCGCTTTGCGTGTTTCATGCCCACTTCTCCCAGCGCCAAGCTGCGAATGACCGTCATCACAGTCTGAGCGCCGGCGTTACCACCGGTACCTATCAAGAGTGGGATAAAGAACGAGAGGGCTACCACCGCCGCCAGCTCATCTTCAAAGCGATGCAGCACGGCACTCGTCAACGTGCCCGCCACAAACAACAACAATAGCCAGCCAATGCGCTTGCGCACCACGCGCGCGATGGGATTGTCAAAGTAGGGTTTGTCGAGCGCGCCCGGCTCGACTGCGGCCATGCGCAGCAGGTCTTCGGTTTGCTCTTCGACCAGTACGTCAACCACATCGTCTACGGTCACAAAGCCGACCACGCTCAGATCTTTTTCCAAGACGGGCACGGCCAGGAGATTGTACTTGGCAATCTTTTTTGCCACGGCTTCCTGGTCGTCGAGCGCGTTGACCGAGACGGGCCTGCGGCGCATGACGTCGCTGAGTGGCTTCTCGAACTCAGCCATTACCAGATCGCGCAATGACACTGCGCCAAGCAGTTGGTTGTTCTTCTCTTCCAAAACATAACATGCATAGATCGATTCCTTTTCGCGCGCGACCGCCCGGATGCGCTTGAGCGCCCCGCCCACCGTCATGGTGGGCTCGAGTCTGACAAACTCCGTAGTCATGATCCCGCCGGCAGTGTGCGCGGGATACTGCAACAGGCCTTCCAGCTCTTTCCGGATCTCGGCGTTAAGTTTGGGAAGCACACGGTGACGCTCATGCAGCCCCATCCTTTGGACCACGTCGGTGCGCTCGTCCGCGGAAAGGCCTTCGAGAATGCTGGCGACTCGCGCCGGATCCAATTTCTCGAGAATAGCAGCGCGCCGGCGCATCTCCGGATGGTCGCAAAGCTCGATCACGCGCGGCACCGGCAAAAGTGAAATTACGGTGGCCGCTTCGACCAGAGTGAGCTGGTTCAGTAACTCCGCCAGATCGGCAGCATCCAGGTGGGCCAGCTGATGTGAAATCCCAACTGAACTCTCATCGAGTCGCAGGTGAATGCGCTCAAGCAGCTTGTGCAAATCTTTTTGCGGCACGGGACACCTCCGTGGTCATTAAGATTGACAGCCCGCATCATACGCGTGAGCAACAGATCGGTGAAAAGAAAAACAACCGTTCCCGAGGGCGGCTTTGCCAAAAAAGCCAGGGCGGCTAGCGAACAACCTCGTCGAGCGCATCGGCCCCATCTACTGCCGTCCGCCGTACTTGCTCAAGAATCCCTCAACCGGGATTTTGCGCCATTTTCCTAAGAAATTCGCGCGACTTCTAAAAGTCCGTCTACTCAAGTTTTTCTCAACCAATCTCCGGATAATTCAGCGCATTGAAGTTCAAAACCAGGGAGAAAAAGTTTTCATGGAGGAGAAAATGATCGGTAAATTCATCAACATCCGTAGCGGATTAGTCTTGTTAGCAATCATCGGACTGGCGCTGCTTTTGAACCGCACCACGACGGTGCAGGTGAGCGCCACCAGTGGCACTACTTCGGTGATCGTCGAACTAAAAGATGATCCCGCCGCAATATATAAGGCCAAAGCCGAGAAATCAGGCGCCCCCGTTTCCGCAGAACAACTTCAGGCTTATCGCGACCAGTTGGCCACGAAGCAGGACCAGTTCCTGAATGCGCTGCAGGCCAGCGGCGTGGGATTCACGGTGATGACGCGCGACATCAAGAATTACGACGGCAGCATCGCGGCCACGATTCCGCTGCGTTACACGCTTGTGTATGACGGCATCGCGATGAAAGTTTCGCCGAGCGCACTTGCGGCGATCAAAGGCATGCCCCAGGTGAAGAGCGTCAAGCCCAACACCACGCTCTATCCGAATCTCCATAACAGCGTCAAGTACGTTCACGCGCCCGATGTTTACGGTGCGGTGGCTGAGCTAAGTCAGTTCGATGACCTGCGTGAAGGCTACGAAGGTCAGGGCATGTACGTTTCCGTGATCGATACGGGTGTTGATTGGACCCATCCGATGTTCGGCGGCGATCCGACTCCTCCACGGCTGGCGGTTGCGCCCGCGAATTCGCCGGTTGCCACCAACAAGAAAGTCGTTTATTACCTGCCGCTGACTGATACAGCCGCTTACGATGGTTTTGGACACGGCACTCACGTCGCTTCAACAGTCGCCGGCTATCTGGCCCAGGCACCCGGCAAAGATCGCACGCCAAATACTGCCGATGATGTTCCACTTCATGGGGTCGCGCCCCAGGCGAAGATCATGTCTTACAAAGTTTGCAGCGATGTCGGATCGACTGCGGCCGCTCTGGGTGTCGGGCTTCCTATCGGATGCCAGACGGCCGACATCGTGATGGCGATTGAAGATTCCGTTTCACCTTTTGCACTGAAGAGTGCTGATACTCCGGTTAATCTCGCGGGCGGCCAGCCGAAGCCGGTGGCGCACGTAATTAACATGAGTCTCGGCGGCGGCGGCGGTCCGAACGAAGTGTCGGCGATTGCCGCAAGCAACGCCGCCCTGACAGGCACGATCGTTGTTGCTGCTTCTGGAAACAGCGGCCCGGGCGAAGGCACAACCGGATCACCGGCTGCCGGCACGCATGTTATTTCAGTAGGCGCCACGACCCACCCGGGCAGCGTCGAATTGTGGTCGGTTGATATGCTGCAGGCGAGCGCGGTCCCGTCGTCACTTACCGGCGGCGTAACTCCAGCAACTAATCTGCCGAAAGCTTCGGGCTTTGACCGGCTCAAGGTTTATCCGATGGCCGGCGTGCCCATGCCTCCGGCTGGTTCAGTAGCGCAACGCTATGTCTATATCGATCTTCCGCTCGGCCCGTGGCCCGCAGCAGTTTCCGGACGCATCGCTCTGGTAAATCTGGTGCTCGGCGCCACCTATGGCGATCAGGTTATGCAGGCCGCGGCCAACGGCGCCATCGGCGTCATTCTGATCGATGACACGCAGAACGCCACCGCCGTAAAAGGAATTATTCCCGCGGCGACAATCTCAGTGGCCGACGCGAAAATTCTTACGGATGCAATTTCTTCTACCGACGACAACAGCGTTTCGCCTGAGAACGGTGCGGTATCTGAGTTGCCGATTCGCCTCAATCGCTTTGTCACTGATTCCTTCATGGGTCAGATGGCCGGCTTCAGCTCGCGCGGTCCGGTTCAGGGAATGGGCCAGGTGAAACCCGACATCAGCGCGCCGGGTGTGACCGTGCTGGCAGCGTGCCCTCCGGGATCGTTGTTGAGTGCTTTGTCCACGGCCGACTTTGTTCCCGGGCCGACTAGTTTGACTGAAGCCGAGTCCAACAGCGCCGTGAACTACACGGCGATCGACGGGACCTCGATGGCTTCCCCGCACATGGCCGGCGCGGCCACGCTGGTGAAGCAAGCGCACCTGAATTGGACGCCTGACATGATTCGCACCGTTTTCATCAACACGGCGACAAACATGCGCGACCTGTCAGGCGCGTCCAAGGCCGACGGGTCAGCCGCGGATTCGATCATCGCGCAGGGCGGCGGTCTCATTAACGTGGCGAGCGCCATCAATGCCAAAGCGTTGATGGGCGTCAGCGGCGACGGGATTGAAAAGCCGGGAATCCTAGGCAGTCATTCCTTCGGCGACGTGCCGGTGCTGAACAGTCGCGTCACCAGGACTGAAACCACCACGGTCACCGTCCGCGATCTCTCGGGACAGGGCGGCACCTACAACCTCAGCGTGGCGAACAACCGAGACCTGCAAATGAGCGGCGTCAACGTCAGCCTGAGCAGCTCGTCGATTAATGTTCCGGCGAATGGCAGTGCGACTTACACAGTTAGCGTCGCAGTTGACGGCAATGTGATTCGTCAAACCAGCCCATCCGTGGAATTCCAATGGTACGTAGTGGCGAAGCAAGCCGGTCAAACGTTGCGCATGCCTTTCTATCTCAATGCTTCGCGTTCGCTGCCGGCCCAACCACGCATTACAGTGGAACCAATCGACGACACGATGCTGGCCGCTGATGGTGGCAACGTGCTCGTTGGCGGGCTCACCTACAACGATTACCCGATGAGCCTGGGCGAAGATGTGTTAGTGCTGGAAGGCAATCTCGAGTTTCTTGAAGTCGCTGACAGTGGCGTCAACGATCTCGATTTCTATCTCTGCAGCGGCAGCGATCCTGATTGCGAGCACCCGATCGCGACTTCTGGCGTACCGGGCGGACCGGAACACATCAAAGTCACCATCACGCAACCGGGCGACTACTTCTGGCGCGTGACTGGATTTGCGAATGCCCCGGCTACGTCCTATACGCTGACCACTACCAAGACGCTCGGCAATACACCGCCGACGGCTCAGGCGATCGCCGGTGATTTCACCGATGCGCAGGGCAAGGCCGTCGACTTTGACGGCAACCTGACCGTCAACTGGCAGGGCGCCGGCAGCGAAACAGGCTACGAAGTAGAACGCTCGACCGACGGTACGAACTATCAAACGATCGCCACCGTTCCCGGATCTCAGACCAGTCTGGCGCTGACTGATCAGCCGAATGGCAATCTCAGTTTCCGCGTCCGCGGCCTGACAGCGGGCCTGATCGGTTCATACGTGACAGCAGCGGGCAACTCAGTAGCGGTCACCGTGGATCGTCGCAGCAAGGTGGATATCACCGCGCTCGCTACCACGGCCATCTCAAACGTGAGTTTGACCGGCGGAGTTTTCAAACTGGACCTGGCGATGACCAGCAACTCAACCTCGGCTTACGTGCCCGTGGTTGACTTGAACGTGATCAAGATAACGTCAGGCACAGGCACCGTCAGTGTGAAGAACGCTGACAACGCCGGCGACGGCAAGAGCGCAACGACCGCGGCCCTGTTCGGCTATTCAAATCAACTCGGATCGGACCAAGTCTTCAGTCCGTCTGAAGTCACAGGCGTCCGCACGCTGCAATTCAATGACAGTGCGTCAGAGATGTTCAGCTTTGACGTGAAGGTGACCGCTTATTTAGCAGGTTCAGGCGGCGGCGGCGGTTCAGCCGCACCGGCCGGCGCCGGCGCGGGTTCCGGATCTTCAGGTTCGGGCAGTTCGCTGCTACCGCTAACCAAGATAATGCGAATCACCGTTAACCCTCTGACCAAAGTTGTCAGCGCAAAACTGCTGTAAGCTGACAATCCATAGGCAATGCGAGCGCGTGAAAGCAAACCTTTCACGCGCTTCGCGCATTCACCAGTTAGAACTCAGAAAACTAGTTGGTAGTATCAGCCAGGTTTGACTTGTATTTCGTGTCTGTCTGCCGGTCATGCAGCTCTATATAAACCCAACTTGGTGGTAGCGTGCCTTCCTCGAGTGCGAACCAGATCTTGCCGAGGTCGTTCGGACTACTGAACGCGCAGAATCCGAAGAGTCGCTTTCCGGATTGATCGAAAACATCGACCCAGGTGCGGGACGCTTTCGTGTTCTTGCCGCACGGAGGCAATGCCGGAGCGGCAGCAAACATATTCGCGGGATACGCGTCCTTATTGAAAACGTCATAATGGTACCGAATGAACGCCTTATTGCCGGTTTTAAAGGGCTCGACTCCGGCAAAGTAGAGAACCGGATTA